>JAMDDF010000083.1 GCA_023489205.1 Actinomycetota bacterium
GCAAGGGCGCTGAGGCCGCCTGCGCCGCCGCCGCCGGCGTCACGGACTTGTAGTGGACCATGCGCGAAAGGACTTCCGCGCGCCTCGCTTTCGCGCCGGTCGGGTTGTACACCGGGTCATACCCACTAGGTGCCTGGATGAGCCCGGCGAGCAAGGCGGCTTGGGCGAGGTCCAACCGTGCTGCGGTCGTCCCGAAGTACTCCTCGGCAGCCGCTTGGACGCCGTAGGCACCGCTACCTAGGTAGACGGTGTTCAAATATGCATCCAATATCTGCGTCTTCGTGTACTTCTGCTCGAGGCGTTCGGCCAACACCGCCTGGCGTACCTTGCGCGTGAGGGTCTTCTCGTCGGAGAGGTAAGCGATCTTGGCGAGCTCTTCAGCGATGGTCGAGCCTCCTTGGACTGCCCCGCCAGCTTTGATGTCAGCGACGAAGGCCCGCGCAATGCTCTCTAGGTCGACCCCCCCATGCACCCAGAAGCTGTGGTCCTCGGTATCAAGCACCGCCGAGATCAGTAGAGGCGACACCTCCTTCAGAGGTACTGGCTGGCGGTTTTGCGCCGAGCGAAGCGTCGCCAGCACCTGCCCGTTGGCCCCGTAGATGACCGAGGGAAGGTTGGGGCGGCTCACCAAATTGCCAAGCGGTAGCGCGCGGCCCGTCGCGGCCCCGTTGACAAGACGGTTCGCCGAGTAGCCGATCGCCACGAGGGTGACCGCGAGCATGGCCCCCGAGACGGCCAGCACCAAGACGAGACGCGCCAACGAAAGCGCGGTACGTGCCATTGTCGACCCCAACTTTACCGTCGCGGACGGCCGGTAGTCACGCAAGGCCACTGAGGCAAGGGCCAAGAGGCCGGCTTGGGATGGAACGGCTGGGAGCCTCGGCCTCGGCTGGGCTCCCCCGGAACTGGGCCTCCCGGAACTGGGCCTCCCGGAACTGGGGCCTCCCGGAACTGGGCCTCTGACGGCTGGGCCCCGTGACGGCTGGTCTGGCTAGGCTCCAGGCGAGCGCGCCAGCGCCGACCGCTGGCTAGCGAGCGGGGCGGTTCAGAACTGGAGCAGGCGCAGCGCCGCCGCCTCGATGTCTTCGACCTGAGGGAGCACCGCTCGCTCGAGCGAGGGCTCGTAGGGCACGTGGCTGTCATCCGCCCCCACCCTGGCAACCGGAGCGTCGAGGTCGGAGAAGCAGTGCTCTCCCGCCCAGGACGCCACTTCGGCCCCGAACCCGCAGGTGAGGTTGTCCTCTGAGACCACCAAGAGCCGGCCCGTGCGTGCGACGGAACCGGCCACGAGCTCCTTGTCCCAAGGCACTATCGTGCGCAGGTCGATGACCTCGACGCTCGCACCCGTCCGCTCGGCAGCTTCCAGGGAACGCTGGACCGTCGCGCCATAGGTGACCACGGTCAGCTCATGGCCTTCGCGCACCACCCGTCCTTTCCCAAAGGGGATGCGGAACCCCTGGCGGGGGAACTGGCCCTCCGTATAGCGCTGCCTGAGCAAGTGCTTGTGCTCCAGGAACAAGACCGGGTCCTCGCAACCGATCGCTGTACGCAGGAGCCCCACGGCGTCGACGGCGCGCGACGGCATCACTACCACCAACCCCGGCACGTGGGCGAAGATAGAGACGCCTGACTGGGAGTGCCATATGCCACCTCCCTTCAAGTACCCACCGATCGGCACCCGGAGCACCATGGGGCACGAGTACGTGCCGGCACTCCGCCAACGCATCGTGGCCGCCTCGCTTTTCACCTGCTGCATAGCGGTCCAGATGTAATCGAAAAACTGGATCTCAGGAACGGGCCGCAGGCCCCGTATGCCCTGGCCGACCGCCCTGCCCACGATGTTGGCCTCTGACAGTGGCGTGTTGAAGCAGCGGTCCTCTCCGTACTTGCGCTGGAGGCCCAGCGTGGTACCGAACACCCCTCCTTTTCCGGGGAGCTCTTCGAGCAGTTCGGGTGGGGCATCTGCCACGTCCTCACCGAAAACCCTGACCCGTGCGTCTTCACCCATGACCTCGTGGAGCGCAAGCCTGATGGCTTCACCAAGGTTGACCGCGGGCGCCTGCTCGTACTCCACGGGCGGTTCGTCGACGCCCCCCTCTTGGGGCCCATGCTCTCGCACGAGCAGCGGGCCGGCACCCGATGTGCTCTCTTCGCTCTCCTCCGGGCTCACCTCCGGCAGGTCGAGCAGGTGGAGCTTTATAGTCGTGGGGTCGGGCCGCGGAGCGGCCAAAGCCTCTTTCGCCGCGTCGGCAACTACCCTGTAAGCAACGTCGCGGAGCCCTGCGACGGCGTCCGCCGAGAGCACCTCTGCCGCCAAAAGGGCAGTCTCCAACGCCAAGATCGGGTCACGTCGCGCCTCATCTTCAAGCTCGTGGGCTGGGCGGTACTTCCCCTGCGTGTCAGAACTGCTGTGGGAATTGGGCCGAGTGACCGTGGCATGCACGAGCGCTGGGCCTTCACCTTTGCGAAGAGCGGTCGCTATGGAAGGAAACTTCTTCCTCACCGCGAAATAGTCGCACCCGTCAAAGCGGTGGACCGAGAGCCCGGGAAAGCCCTTCACTAGATCGGAAATGGGCGCAGGGGCTTGCTGGCGTGCCGGCACTGAGATCGCGTAGCCGTTGTCCTCGATCACGTAGAGCACTGGGAGCCGCAAAGAGCATGCTGTATTCAGGCTTTCCCAGAACTCACCCTCGGAAGTCGCGCCTTCGCCGAGGGAGACGTAGGTGATCTCGTCCTCGGCTGCCACGCAGCCAGAAAGGCCTTCCCCGGCATGCGCGACGATGTAGCGGCCGGCCTCTGCACAGCCAACGGCGGGTATGCACTGGGACCCTGTTGGGCTCGACTGGCTCACGATTTGGAGCCGGCGACTGCCCCAGTGCGACGGCATTTGCCGGCCGCCAGACCCGGGGTCGGTAGCGGCCCCGACAGCCGCCAGGAGGATGTCGAGCGGGCTGACGCCGATGGCAAGCACGAACGCCCGGTCCCGGTAGTAAGGGAAAAACCAGTCATAACCGGGCCGCAACGACCTGGCCATCCCTATACCAAGAGCTTCGTGGCCGGCGCCTGAAAGGTGAAAAAAGCCACGGCTCTGCTTTTGGAGCGTCATCTCACGGTCGTCGACAGAGCGCGAGAC
>JAMDDF010000110.1 GCA_023489205.1 Actinomycetota bacterium
AGGGTGACCTATGGCATCCATCCGGTCGCGGGCCGGATGCCTGGTCACATGAACGTGCTGCTTGCGGAGGCGAACGTCCCTTACGAAGAGCTAGAGGAGATGGACCAGGCCAACGGCGAGCTGCCTACCACGGATGTAGCCCTGGTCGTCGGGGCCAACGACGTGGTCAACCCAGCGGCGAGGGATGCTCCCTCGAGCCCCATATACGGGATGCCCATCTTGGACGTCGACCGGGCCGAGCACGTGGTCTTTTTGAAGCGGAGCATGCGCGCCGGGTTCTCCGGGGTCGAGAACGACCTGTTCTACGACCCGAAGACGATCATGCTTTTCGGCGACGCCAAGGACTCGCTGGCCAAGCTGGTAGCCGCCGTGAAGGCCGCCTGAACCTTCGACCTGGTCGATGCCCCGCGCGTCGGGGTCTCCAAGGGTCGGCCTAAGATGGGCCCAAGATGCGTGAGCGCTGGTTCTCCCGCCGGGCGTTTTTCCTGCACTTCCTGCTGGTGACTGTCGTACCGGGGTGCTTGTTTGCCGGTTGGTGGCAGGTGCACCGCGCCCTCTCGGGCAACCTGCTCTCCTACCTCTACTCCGTCGAGTGGCCCTTCTTCGCCGTGCTCGGGCTGGTCGCGTGGTGGCAGCTCGTCCACGACGGGCAAGCCGGGCACTTGCTTGATCACGATCACCCAGCCAAGGAGCGCAAGTCATGGCTCTATCACCAGGACAACTCCGAGGGCCCGCAGGTGGCCTGGGACCGGGCGCTCGAGAGCCCTGAGCTCGTCGCGTACAACGGCTACCTCCAGTCGCTTGCCGGGGGTAAAGCCAAGAAGACCTGGGCCAACCCGCGAGGGCTACCCTCAGAGGTGCAGCCTGAGCTGCCTGATGCCGGCGGTGGGACGGCACTGTCTTGACCGAACAGGCTGCTACTGGGCCGGTTGTCACCGGGCAGGGCCAGCGTGCCCCCCTCGGAGGGCTGGAGGGCGCCTTGAAGCGCTACCGCGTGATGGTGTTGATCGTGGGCACAGGGCTCGCCGTCTTGTGCTTCGTCGGCATACCGCTCCAGTTGATCGGCCACAACAAGTGGCCTTGGACCGCGGTGGTCGAGATCGTGGGTGTCGCGCACGGCATCTTTTACATGATCTACCTAATCACATGCCTGGATCTCGCCAGCCGGGCGCGCTTCAGAGTCGAGCAGTTGCTTGGCATGGTCTGCTCGGGCTTCCTGCCGTTGCTTGCTTTCTACATGGAGCGCAGGGTCGTGAGGCGGGTTGGGGCACAGCTCGCGCTCGGGCCAGACGCTCCGCCTGCGCCGGCGGCGGTCCTCTGGGCTCTGCTCACGGGCCGGCGTCGGCACGCGAACCCATCCAACGGACCGGCACCGGCTGCAAGAGAGCGCGGCGCGGTTGACGGTGCCCGTGTGGCCGCGAAGCTTCGGTTGCCGCCGACGCCTCAGGCGAGCCTGAGGAGCACTGAGGGCACTCCGAAAGATGCCTGAGCCCAAGTCGCCCGACCCGAAGACGATCGTCTTGCTCTTCCACTGGCAAGCGGGCTGGGTTGGCCTTTTGGCCGTGGCTCTCTCCTTGGCATCGCTAGCGTGGTATGCGACGGCCGTCCGCAGGTTGGCGTTTGCCCGCGAGGCAGGCGCGGCAACGACGAGGAAATGGTCTCCCTACACGACCGCCTCGTTCGTGGTTGGCGTGCTCGTCCTGGCATATGTATTTGACGGCGGGATCAATCACTACCAGAGGGACAACTTCACCACCCACACGGTCCAGCTCCTTCTCCTCGTCTATGTCGTCCCGCCGCTCTTGGCTGCCGGTTCGCCTTTGCGGCTCGTGCTCCTGACTAGTAGGGGAGTTGCTGGTCGAGGTCTTGTCCGCTTCCTGCACAGCAGGTCGGCGAGGTTGGTCCTACACCCCGCGACGGGTTTTGTGTGCACGTTCGCCACGCTGTACGTGTACCTGCTCACGCCGATCTACGCAACGTCGGAGCACCATCCGGTCCTCTTGGCCTACGCCCAACTGCAGCTATTGGTCTCGAGCGGTTTCATGTGGTGGGCGATCGTCGGCCGCGACGCCCTGCCTCGAGCCATCGGGTTCGGATGGCGCTTCGCGCTCGTGTTCGCCTCCGTGCCCTTCATTGGTTTCCTTGGCGTGGACATTGCCGCGGCCTCATCCCCGCTCTACCCGGGTGGTAACACCCTCGCCGATACCCACCAGGGCGCCAACGTCCTCTGGGCCCTCGGCGTCCTTTTCGTCGTGAGCGCGCTCACCTACCTCTTCATTGAGTGGGCGCGTGAGGAGCAGCGCCGAGCCGACCGGGCCGACCGCCAGCTTGATGCCGCGCTAGTCGCCGCACGGTCCGTTTCCCCGCCGCCAGGACCGTCTCCCGGGGGCGTTTGAGGCGTCTCTCTCGTCCCATGGCTACCCCGTGACCGCGGGCCAGGGTCGCATAGAAGCGGCAAGGTCGAGGGCCGCCAGCTCGCCCCGCGGGGCGCTCACCTGATAGATGTCTGCCCCTAGGTACCAAATGACGGCCGAGGTGGTGGCAGTGCCCGCCTGAGGGCTACCCGGCACCGTTATCGCGACGACGCCCCGGTTCGCCTTGGGAAGGCTGTGGGCGGCAAGCCAGCCGGCAAGCATCGCAGCCTGCGCGGACGGGACGGCCGTCCCCCCCTCGTCGAGCACCTGCACCTTCCAGCTGCCCACGTCCCAGACGACGGCTGGCCCCTGTGCCGTCGAGCACGTGGTGGCCGTCGTGCTCGCCGTGCCAGTCAGTCTCACGGGCTGCTCGTGCCCATCACAGTTGCTCAGCGCCGACTGAAGGTAGGTAGCGGCAGCGCCGCCGGAGGCGACTGGGGTAGTCGAGAACGTGCCGAGGTCGGAGCTCGGGTTCGCGGCGGCGGGCCCGAGGTCAGGGCTGTTCACCGGCTCGGGACTGGCCGTCGCGATCAGGGTGACCGAATAGCTCCCGTCGAGGCTCTTGTTGGCCTCGGCCGAAACGGAGGCGTTCGTTGGGGGGAGCGTCTTTGGCGCTTCCATGCCTGAGGCGGGCGGTTGGAGTACCTGCATCGCCTGGTTCACGATTGTGGGGAAGCCCGACGACGCAGAGCGAGCGGGCGCTGTTGTGGTCGTG
>JAMDDF010000081.1 GCA_023489205.1 Actinomycetota bacterium
AGGCTCGTGATAGGATTACGTCGTAACCCGATATCTATCGACCTTGCCGAGTGCGTGTTGCAGCCTGCTGCTGCAGGACTGGTCGAAACGAGCGCGAAAGGAAGCGACGAAAGATGTGGCACGTGGCGCCTTGGCGGCACGCGGGCGCACAGCCTCATGCAGAGCGTAAGGCTGGGAAGGAGCTTGCCGAAGAATGCGAGGCTTTCTTGCAAGGGAGTTTGGCTGCCCAGTTGTCCCTCAATCGTCAGCCCGTTCCCAGCTGGGCCTGGCTCAACCAGGTAGCCCACTCGGGCTACCGCGAAGTAGCTCGAATGGCCAGTGACGCCCGGCACCATAGCCAGTTGGGACGACGGCACGCGGCTTGGCGCTGGGCTGTGGCGGAACTCGCGGCGGAACTGCTCTACCTGGCCGACGCCCGTCCCGAGGAGATTTGGCGCCTGCAGAAGGAGGCGCTCGTCCCGCTCGAGCTTGACTTGGCCCGTAGGCGACAGCCGGTTTCGCCCAAAGCGGTGCTGGAAGAGGCCAGGGCAGCCCTGCACCAGGCTCGCCATCGACCTGGCAGAGAGGAGGCCATGCCTGTCGAAGGTCGTCGCCGGGCGGCCAGTAGAGCGGCCGGGCCGTCAATGAGGGCACAACTGGCCCGACAGGGCTGGGCGCGGTTGGCGGAGCCTATCATGTACATTGTCGTCCTTTTAGGGGTCGTCGCCACTGGGCTGGTCTTTGTCAATAGTGGTGCCTCGGGGGCTGAGCCGTTGTACATCTATTACATGTCGAGGGTGTCAAGCATAGGGAGCTCTTCGATGCAGAGCCTTCAGGCCTTTCGCTGGATGACCGGTGGCGCCGACGCACCCGGCTGGGAGCGAGGCCGCGACCTCCCCACGTTCCTTTTACCTTGGACGGCCCATGACCCTGGGAGCTACGTCGGCACCTTCTTCTCCGGTGCCCCGGGGCCACTCACCATCAAGTCAATAGCTGAGCGGGAGGCCACACAGGCACCCCGGGGGTCGCTCGTCCGCCGGCGCTCTAACATGGTCCGTTTCCCTGGCCGTTCCGTGCATGTGGTCATGGCCGCCTTGCCTGACGACCGCTTCGAGGCTGACGGGATGGTCGACCCGGCCATCGTCGTCGAGGCGGGGGCCACGGTCCGCATAAGTCTCCTCAACGAGGACGCGACCTCGGCCCACGGGGTCGCGGTGACCCCAATGGGTGCTTCGTCGTGTTGGGAGCCGATGGCACAGGCCCAGCCCTCGTTCAAAGGCGCTGCGCTGTGGTTCCTCGGGGATATGACGGCGGGCAGAGTGCACGAGGGGACCCTGAAGTTCAGGGCTTCGGTACCTGGTGCCTACCAGTACGTCGACCCCGTACCGGGCCACGCACAGGCCGGTATGGCCGGGGACTTCGTAGTGGAGGCCCACGCATGGACTGGCGCACCGCTGAAGCGAGAGGCTAAAGGCAAAGCCAGATGTGTACTCAATGAAGACAACGATCGTGTCGGACAGTGAGGATTTAGAGCGCGAGCTCCTCGGGCTCTTGCGACGGCCCCATTGGCAATCCCATGCCGCGTGCCGGGGCATGGGTGCTGAGACCTTCTTCCCCGCGGAGGGCCTCAGGACGTCCAGTGCGGTTGAGAGGTTTTACGCGAACTTGAAGAAGGCGTTTTGCGACAACTGCCCCGTTTGCTCGCAATGCCTGGCCGCTGGCCTTGACGAAGCCTGGGGCCTTTGGGGTGGGCTTTCCCCTGTCGAGCGCCGCCGCCTCCCCGGTAAGGAGCGCCGCCATGACGCGCCACGTGGTGAAGCACGGGTTGGCCAATAGAGGCAGGCGGGGCCAGGCCTCCGTGCCCCGTTGCGGGCATGGCCAGCCGAGGGTTCCTCCCTCTGCGACTTGGCAGGGGGCGCACCACCAAGCTGGGGCAGCGAGGACGGTCGTACCGAGTAAGGTCGTAGCCAGATAACATCGTTGTCAGGATGACTCTGTCCAACACCGCTTATGCGCGTTTGCTCGCGTTGCGCACCGGCCTCCGCCATTTCGAGCGCTGGAGCGAGCGCCAGGCCAGAGCTGCCGGCCTCACCCCCGCCCAGCACCAGTTGCTCCTAGCAGTACGCGGCCACGGCGACCGGCTCGCCCCGACCATAGGCGAGGTGGCCGACTACCTGCTCCTGCGCCACCACAGCGTCGTCGGGCTCGTGGACCGGGCGGAGGCAGCCGGGCTCGTGTACCGGCTAAGGGACGGCGACGACCATCGCATTGTGCGGCTGTACCTGACCGACGAGGGGGCCGAACGCCTCGAAGCCCTCTCGGCCCTCCACCTCGAAGAACTGGACCGCCTGGCGCTCCAACTGCCGGAGGTCTGGGCTGGGCTAGCGCCCGTGCAGCGGCCCCATGGCTTCGCCGGCCCACTTGCCGACGCGAGCCAGGTGAAGGTGCACCTGGGCTCTGCCGACCGCCACCCCCGCAAAGATTTTGCCAAAAGTGACCTCCACGGTGGCAAGAGAACGTCCGAGACGAAGTCTGGTAAGGGCACAGCCCGGGTTCCTCGGCGGGCTTAGTGGTTGACCGCGTAACTAAACTCGTTTATCTGTAAGAGAAGGCGTTTACCTAGCCCGGCTCTACGGCGTGCGCGCCCGCCGGGTCGGCTACCGCGACAACAGGACTATCCGCCACGCCATCGTCACCTGGTGACAGGCTTCCCCTGAACGCCCGGCGCCCCCTCGGTAATGTTTTGGCGCAGTTACTTAGCTTAGCTGAGAAGACCCGATGTAATGTGGCGCGAAGACCATCTAGTCCGGTGACCTGGCGTTGTGCGATCAGCGACCCCCCCGGTGGCAGTTCCGCGTTGGGGGTTCGTCTTATGGGGGGCACCTCTGCCACGACAAGTTAGCTTGTAGTATACTGTACTCCAAGATAACTTGGAAAAGTGAAGGGGCCTTGCATCGCCGACAGCGCGCACCGCCACGGTGTCGACGACGAGGCCATCCTCCACGCTTTCAACAACCCGATACGAGCCGAAGATCTCGACGATGGACTCACCATGTTGATAGGGCCCGACCACGCCGGCAACCTCTACGAGATCGGTGTCGTGCCCTCCCCAGAAGGACCGGTGATCG
>JAMDDF010000124.1 GCA_023489205.1 Actinomycetota bacterium
ACCCCGCCCGACGGCTCGACAGGGTGGTACGGGGGACCAGAAGGCGTCGACGGGGCGGTCATAGAGGCTATGAGCGGCCTGACGGTAGCCGAGGAGCACGGGGGGCGCGGCAAGTGACACCGAGCGATGGGCTTCCTTGATGCTGGCGACTGCCAGTGCCTTCTGACTCTTGCAAGGAAGAGGTACGGATGAGAGTTGTCCTCGAGCCGCACCTGTCACCCCTAAGCGCACGCACCACGACTGCGAGCGGCACGCCCAAGCCGTCGCCCCGACCCGCACGCCTCCTGGACACCAGCACCTCGTCCTTGAGTCCGGCGGCGCTCCAAGCCGAAGAGTCAGGTCACAACAGCGTACCGGTCAACATCCCACGTTGGAACGCCCGTTGAGAGATCAAGAATACAAAGAGGGGCGGGGCTATCGAGATCCAGCTAGCTCCCAGTGAGGCCGTCCCACCAGTACCGAGCGCAACGATCAGAGGCAGTGGGTAAAGCGCCTGGTTGTCCAACAAGGTCGCCGCAAGTGGGACTTCGTTCCAGACTTGGATCACGACGAAGACCGCAACTGTGACGAGCGTGCTCAACGACAGCGGGACGAGCAGCCGTGTAACGACACGGAGCGCCCCCGCGCCGTCCACGCGCATGCTTTCGACGTAGCCTTCGGGGACCGAGGCGAAGGCGGCGCGGAGGAAAAAAACCGCGAGTGGCAAGTCGGCGGCGATGTACAGGAGGACCAAGCCTAAGCGGCTGTCCACCAGGCCCAACCACGACATCTCCTGGTACTGTGGCAGGATGACGAGCGCCCCTGGCACCGCCATGGCGAAGAGAACCATTAGGAACAAAACGGGCCGTAGTCGAGACGTCCATCGAGCCAGGACGTAGGCTGCCGGCACCCCCAGCAGCACTGTACCGAGCAAGGTAGCGACCGTCAGCAGGGCACTGTTCAGTAGGCCCGAGCCGACGACAGGCCAAGGCAGCGCAAGGTCGGGGCGCAACGCGCTGCCCGGCAACCCGCCCACCAGCGGCACGAGTGTCACACCCGCCGCGAGACAGAGCACCCCAGCGTTCGCCCGACGGCCCCATGCCACTGACCGCCTCAGGGGCCACCGGGAGCTCCACCTCGTCACCCCAGTTGGCACATGAGGAGCTGTACCTGGGCCACTGGCCAGAGAGGCGACCGGGAACCTCCGGTAGGTGGCGCTTACCGCCTCGACGAGCTTCCGGGGTAGGCCCAAAAGCGCGGCGGGAAAGACGTCGGGCCGTCGGCGCAACATGAAAAACCCTCCTCCTGCGACCACAAGCAACGCAGCGCCCGTGATCGTGCCCAACGCGGAGGCCTGCCCGAACTGGAAGTACTGGAAGGCCAGTGTGTTGTCATACGTGGACGCAAGTTGAGTCGCGTTGGCTGGCCCGCCTTGGGTCAACAGGTCTACCGACGCGTAGGTCTGCGCCTCGCCAAAGACCCGGAAGATAGTTACGAACACCAGCATCGGCCATACCGCGGGCACCACGACACCAAGCCAGAACGACAGGCCGCGCGCGCCGTCCACCCGGGCAGCCTCGAAGACCTCGTCGTTGCAGGTACCGAGAGCTGCGAGCATGAGCAAGAAGCACCAAGGTAACCCTTTCCAGACACCGACCAGCACGATGACGACAAAGGCCAACGTTGGGTCCTGGAGCCAAAGTACGAGCCGGTGCGAGCCAAACACGTCCGCTCGCAACGTGTCCAGGACGCCCCCGGCGTTGAAGAACCCGAGCACCAGCGTTGCCACCGATGGCCACGGCACGGCCAGTGGCATCACGTAAACAGCTGTCAGAAGACGCCTACCACGCCTGACGTGCGACACAAGCCACGCGCCAGCGAGCCCGATGCTGACTTCCAGAGGCACGGTGAGGGCCACGTAGACAACCGTGTGGACAAGCGCCGAACGGGCCGAAGGATCTGCCAAGACAGCGGAGTACTCACGGAGGCCCGCCCAAGCTCTCGGCCGGACGTCGTGCCAGGAAAAGAAGCTACCGACCGCCTGTTGCACGAGCGGCTCGAGGGCGAACGCCACCAAGAAGGCGAACGCTGCCCCAGCAGCAGCGGGAAGTACGAGCCCCTGGCGGACCTTGGCCAACCTACGCAGGCTGAGGCGGATCACGGTCGTGGCCCACGCCCGCTCGGACAACCTGAGCTCAACCGGCCTAACCCTTTTATCCCGTAGGCATGCCCTCGTCTGCGGAGGGGGTGGCAGGTCATGGACAGCACGACCCCGGCGCTTTCCCCGGTCACTTCCTTGTTAGCCGCAGAACAGACCAACCCGCAACCAAAGGCACTTCTACCTCGGCGGCCAGCCCCTCACGGTGGCTGACGACAATAAAGGATGTGGGCACGAAGTGGCCCCTTTCAGAACCCAGGGTGGCGACAGCTGCCTCCCACTTTCCTGGGGCGTCCAGAAGCACACGGGCGCGAGCCGACATGCACCTGCCCGGCGAAGTCGGCTCCGACCAAGATCCGTTGGCACTGCCAGTGAGGTCGACCATACCCACGCCGATGTGGTCGATGGAACGCACGACGCGGACGAAAAGCGCACCACCTACAGGTTCCGGCCGTACTGGGCCGCCCCAGTCAACCGACACGGCACCGTTTTCATCACCGATCTCGTACCAGCTCGTGTCCTCGCCTTCCAAGAAGAGGTCACGGCAGCGCAAAGCGAACCAGTGCCACGCGAGCACGGTCTCAGCCTCGGCCGGCGACAGCACCTCGTGCTTCGGGTAGTAAGGGTCGCAAAGGACGCCGGCTGCGTTCCCGTACAAGAGCGCGCTTGCCCCGAGGCAGGTCGCGATGGCCTCCGTTAGGACCACTGTGCGAAGCGAGGCTCCCCGAGCCTCCGGTCCGGCACCTGCCCACACAGGTGGGTAACAGGCAATGGAGCCGCGCAGGGCCGGGCGCCCAAGCGCGGGCTCCCCTGAGCCTCCAAAAACTGCTTTGCCGGCGCTGCGGTCGAGCAATCCCTCTAGATGGCGCCACCGGTCGTTCGGGGGCCACACTTCGCAGTAGCGGAACCCAGGGCCCCCTGGCAGGCTCAAACCCGACGGGACCCCGTTGACCTGGTTGAAACTGAT
>JAMDDF010000127.1 GCA_023489205.1 Actinomycetota bacterium
CTGAGCGAGCCCGTTGGCGCCCCTTGGCCACTTTGGGTAGCCTGGTCCGCCATGAAGGCCGTCGTGCTGGTCGGCGGCGCGGGCACGCGCCTGCGGCCTCTCACGTTTTCGACGCCAAAGCAGATGCTTCCCGTGGCGGGGCGGACCGTTATCGAGCGTGTCGTCGAGCACCTGGCCAGGCACGGTATCGACGAAGTCGTGCTGTCGCTTGGCTACAGGCCTGACGCGTTTTTGTCGGCCTTCCCAGACGGCCACTGCGCAGGGGTAAAGCTCCACTACGCAGTGGAGGGGGCCCCGCTCGATACGGCTGGCGCGATCGCGTTCGCCGCCGACCAAGCCGGCATCGGCGGCGAGACCTTCGTAGTCGTGAACGGCGACGTGCTCACCGAGATAGACATAAGCGCCCTGGTCCAGTTCCACCGTGAGCGCGAAGCTGAGGGGACCATAGCGCTCACACCGGTCACGGACCCCTCTCGTTTTGGCGTCGTTCCGGTCGACGAGAGCGGGCGGGTGGAGGCCTTTATAGAAAAGCCGCCTGCTAGCGAGGCGCCTACCAACATGATCAACGCGGGCATATACGTCTTGGAGCCCTCGTTTTTGGAACGGGTGCCAGTGGGCCGGAGGGTTTCGGTGGAGCGCGAAGTTTTCCCCGCGCTGGTGCAAGACGGCACGCTTTATGCCCTTGGTTCAGACGCCCTTTGGACCGACATGGGGACCCCGGAGAAGTACCTGGAGGCCAACCTGGCCTGGGCGCGAAGCGAGGGCTCCGAGCTCGGGGCCGGGGCTCACCCAGGCGCTAACGTCGCCGACAGCGTGATATACGAAGACGTGTGCATCGACGAAGGCGCCCACGTCAGCCAAGCGGTCGTGCTAGAAGGGGCGCACGTGCGCTCTGGGGCCACGGTGCGGCGCTCTGTGCTCGGGCGTAACGTGAGCGTCGGCCTGGGCGCTGTAGTAGACGCCTTGAGCGTGCTGGGCGACGGCTGGGAGGTCGCCGCCGGCGAGGTGCTCTCGGGCGCACGCCTCCCCGTCGGCTAGGGCTTTAGGACGCCACGCCTCCTCCGCCGGTGGCGATCAAGTGGAGCACGAGCCCGCTCCAGCCCGTCTGGTGGCTTGCACCCAAGCCGGCCCCCGTGTCGCCGTGGAAGTACTCGTGGAACCAGATGAGGTCGCGCCACGCTGGGTCGGTAGCGATGGTCGGGTTGTCGCCGTGGGCCGGCCGGCGCCCGTCGCTGCCCGGTAGGAACAGCGACACGAGCCGCCGTGACAGCTCGCGCGCGACCTCGCTCAGGCTGAGCTGGTTGCCAGACCCAGTCGGGCACTCGATGCGCCAGGTGTCGCCGAAGTACCTCGCGTGGCGGTGCAGGGCCTCGATCAAAAGGAAGTTGAGGGGGAACCAGACCGGGCCGCGCCAGTTGGAGTTGCCGCCGAACATGGTCGTGGTGGACTCGGCGGGCTCGTAGTCGATGCTGTAGGTCTGGCCGTCAAAAGTCAGTGTAAAGGGGTGGTCGCGGTGGTAGAGCGAAAGGCTGCGCACCCCGTGGGGCGAGAGCATTTCTTCGGGAGAAAGCACGTAGTGCAGGACTTTGCGCAAGCCCTCCTCGTCCACGATGGAAATGTGGCGCCGGCCCTCGCTGCCTGGTGCTTGGGCGTGGGCGACCCAAGCGGCAAGGTCGGGCCTGCGCTCCTCGAACCATTGGACGTGCGCGCTGAACCCAGGGAGCTTGGCGGCCAGGGTGGGGTGCAGCGTCGTGACGGCAAAGAGCGGCACGATACCGACCATCGAGCGAGCCTTGACCGGGACGTGGGTGCCGTCGGCCAAGTGGATCACGTCGTAGAAGAACCCGTCTTGGTCGTCCCAGAGCCCGCAGTCGTGGACCGCAGCGGCGATGTAGCCGAAGTGCTCGTAAAACTTGATGGCCATGTCCTCGTAGGTGGGGTCGGTGTCAGAGAGCCTGAGCGCCATCTCCAACATGGAGATGCAGTAGGTGGCCATCCAGGCGGTCCCGTCGGACTGTTCGAGCACGCCTGGGACCGGTAGGGGTTTTGAGCGGTCGAACAGGCCGATGTTGTCGAGCCCCAAGAAGCCACCTTCGAAGGCGTTGTTGCCCTCGGCGTCTTTGCGGTTGACCCACCATGTGAAGTTGATGAGGAGCTTGTGGAACATCCGCTCCAAGAAGTCGTTGTCGGGAGGCTGGCCTGTCTTTGCACGCCGGGTGGCGTCGATGCGCCACACCGTCATCGCCGCCCACGCTTGTACGGGTGGGTTCACGTCGCCGAAGTCCCACTCATAGGCGGGGAACTGGCCGTTGGGGTGCATGTACCACTCGCGGCACAGCAGGAGCAGCTGTGACTTTGCGTAGTCGGGGTCGAGGTGCGCCAGCGCGATGGTGTGGAACGCGAGGTCCCAAGCCGCGTACCACGGGTACTCCCAAGAGTCCGGCATCGAGATCACTTCGTGGTTGAACACGTGGGCCCAGCCTGAGTTGCGCCCCTCTCGGCGCTCGGGGGGAGGCGGCGGCTCCAGCGGGTCGCCCGAGAGCCAGCGCTGCACGTTGTAGTGGTAAAACTGCTTGCACCACAACATCCCAGCAGCGGCCTGGCGCAACACCTTGGCCTCTTCTGCACTGGCGCCTTGTGGCGTCAGGGTCTTGAAGTACTCGTCTGCCTCGGCTTTTCGTTGCGCGACGACAGTGTCGAAGCCCACGCCGAGGTCGCCGCTTTGGCGCCCAAAGCGCAACCTGACCGAGACGGTCTCGCCCGGGGCGACCTCGAAGTGGTAGCGCAGGGAGGCCTTTGTGCCCGTTTGTGCCGGGTTGAGGGAGGACGCCTTGTGCACAACGTGGTCCGAGATCGCGTCTTTCGGGTACTTCGGCCCTGGAGAACCCCACAGCTTGGCCGTGTTGGTCTCGTTGTCGCAGACAAGTGCCTCGGGGGTGGCGCCGTGTTGGCCTGGTCCTGCAACTAGCACGAGCGTCCCCAACCGGTCCGATTCGAGCACCAACCTGGCGCTGCCGTCAGAGCGCGGGGCTCCCGCTTGGAGCGAAGGCTTGGCGAACCCTGGCGCCCAGCTCCAACGG
>JAMDDF010000101.1 GCA_023489205.1 Actinomycetota bacterium
ACAGCTCCTTCCCACCAGCCGTTGGCCATCCTCAGGCCGTTCAGGGTGATGATGCCCAGGTTGGGTGGGCAGTCGATGACCACATAGTCGTACTCGTCGATGATCGACTTGGTCGCTCGCTGGAGAAGGCCCGTCGGGTTCGTGGAATAGTACTTGCCCATCGGGATACCAGCCAGACGGTCCTGGACGTCAATCAAGTCCAGGCTGGACGGCAGCAGGTCAAGACGGCGGACGTCCCGCACCGGCGAGACTTGGCGCTGTCGGGTGGCCTCCAGATCGAAGTTCCGTTTCGAGTCGTCCTCCTCGAGGGCATCGGCGAAGAGCGTCTTGAGCGTGTGCCCAGCGTCGTTCAACTTCCCCCAAGTCTCGTCGCCGATGAGCATGACGGTGGCATTGGTCTGGGGATCGAGGTCGATGAGGAGTACGCGCTTGCCGTGCTCGGCGGCGAGCAGCTCCGATACGGCGACGGCGGTGGTGGTCTTGCCAACGCCACCTTTCAGGTTGATGAACGCGATGACTTGGGCCATTGGACGCTTCCTTTTGCTGGTGAGGTACTTGCGGATTGCGGATCGGGAGAAGACAGGACCGGCATGGAGGTCGGCCACGGCTGGTGGGAAGGAGCTGTCCCGGTTCCGCCAGTTGGCGACGGCTTGGCGCGTCACGCCGGCCAGGTCTGCAACCTCAGACAGCCCGACGAGTTCACTTGGATCAACAGTTCCGGGCATGCTGCTCCTCCGACTGTGTATGTTGTTCACAGCATAGCCGGCACCCGTGTACTCCGTTCACAGTTCTCACCTGCATGTAGCCATGCTGGCCAGGCACCTGGGTAACCGGGCGCCTGCGTGCTGGCGGGGACGAACGTAGGTGCTTGGCTACGAGTAGCGCTGCTTGGTCTTGTACAAGGTCCACGCCCAACAGTGGCAAGACTGTGCGTGATGGCGTTCGGTCAACAGTCGGGCCCACCGGCGACGACAAGACAGGTGCAGAAGCTCCTTGCGCTCCTCGAGGCCGCCGGCCACACCGGTTTCCGCGACGCACGCGGCCCCATGGGGCTCACTCAGCGTCAGGCTGCCGGCAAGTTCACCCGCGATGAGGCGGACGCTTTCATCAAACGACTGCAGGGCGAGGAGGCCGGCGAAGCGGCCCCGGCCACTGCGCCCAAGGCGGTGCTGTCGGCGCGGGAACAGCTGATGCGGGACCTGCCTGCCGAGCAACTTGTGGCCGAGCTCCGACGCCGCGGCTGGACTGTCCAGGAGCCCTAGTCCGCATAAGTGATGCATAACGTGGAAGAGCTGGCGCTGCAGAGCTCCAACCAGGGCCAACGTCCGGCTTGGCGCCTGGGGACAGCTTTGGAGTACCGCCCTGTGGCAGGTAGTAATCGGCTCCGCCGGCTCAGGCGGCGGGCGCAGCCGTTACAGGCGTGGCAAGTTCGGGGCGTCGTTCCTCGGCTGCGGGGATGAACGACGAAGGAGGCGGCGCGGGGTGACCGGCGGAGAGGGCCGCGGCTGGCAAACTTGTGCTGCCCCCGCGGCTCCCACTATGACGCACACGATCCTGCACTTCACTCACGTGGACCATCTGGCAGCGATCATGCGCGAGGGCCTGTGGTGCGACCGGGAAGCCGAGGAGCGGGGGTTGCTGAGCGTGGGGGTGGGCAATACGGGGATCAAGGACGCGCGACGTTGGCTGCCGGTCTCGGCAGGGCCGGGAGGGTGCCCCGCCGATTACGTGCCGTTCTACTTCGCGCCTCGTTCCCCGATGATGTACAGCATCTACCGCGGCAACGTCCCGCAGTACCAGGATGGGTTGGAGCCACTCGTGTACCTTGTGACCACGATCGAGGCGGTGCGGGAAGCTGGCTTGCGTTTCGTGTTCTCTGACGGCAACTGTGGTTCGAGGGTCACGGAGTACAGCGATGACCTGGACAGGCTTGACGAGCTCGTGGACTGGGAGCTTATGCGAGCCAAGTGGTGGGCGAACACACCCGAAGACCCCGACAGGATGCGCCGGAGGATGGCGGAGTTCCTGGTCCACGAGCGCGTACCCTGGGAACTGTTCATCGCGATCGTGGCTATGACTGAGCGAACAGCCAATGCCGCAAGAGAGACAGCAGCGCGCCTAGGATTGGGAACAAGTGTTCTAGTAAGATCGGGCTGGTACTACCCATGATCGAGTACGTGGAGGGCGACCTACTAAAAGCAGATGCTGACGCCTTGGTGAACACCGTCAACACCGTGGGCGTCATGGGCAAGGGGGTAGCGCTTCAGTTCAAGCAAGCTTTCCCCTTCAACTTCAAGGTGTACCGGGCTGCCTGCAAGAGGGGTGAGGTCAGGGTCGGCAAAATGTTCGTGTTCGATGCCGGCCAGATCACGAAGCCTCGCTACATCATCAACTTCCCAACAAAGACGCACTGGAAGGCTCGCTCGCGCCTTGCGGACGTGGAGTCGGGCCTGAGAGATCTGCGTCGAGTCGTGAAAGAGCTGAACGTCACCTCGATCGCGGTCCCTCCTTTGGGGTGCGGCAACGGTGGCCTGGACTGGCGGGACGTCCGGCCACTCATAACTGACGCCCTAGGCGACCTGGAGGGGGTCTACGTCCTGGTGTTCGAGCCTAAGGGCGCTCCACGGGCCAGCCAAATGAAGGTGGGGACGGCCAAACCGAAAATGACCAGAGGCCGTGCCGTCCTCATCGGGCTCTTGGACCGTTACCTCGGTCTAGCCGACCTCGGTGCGTCACCGATCGAGGTCCAGAAGCTCGTGTACTTCGCGCAACGTGCAGGCGAGCCGCTCCGGCTGAACTTCGAGACTGGCCGCTACGGCCCTTACGCCGAGGCTCTCGGTCATGTTCTAGAAGCCATGGAGGGCCACTACGTCCGGGGTTACGGAGACCGTAGCAAGAAGGTCCCCGAAGCCGAGCCCATTACCCTCATGGGCGGCGCCGCTGACGAGGCGAGGGTCTGGTTGAGTGCGCACCCCGAATCGGTCGACAGGATTGGCCGCGTTCTCGAACTCACGGACGGCTTCCAGTCTGCCTACGAGATGGAGCTTCTCGCCACGGTTGACTGGGT
>JAMDDF010000044.1 GCA_023489205.1 Actinomycetota bacterium
GAGGTATAGGTTTTCAGCACGCCAGCGCCGACCTGTGCCGCCAGCGCCGACCTGTGCCGCCAGCGCCGACCTGTGCCGCCAGCGCCGACCGTCCAAGGGGCCCGCTCCGAACGGCCAGCACGGTCCAGAGTCACAGCCCCCCGGTACGATCGGAGCAGTGCCTGCCTTCAAAGTCGTCTCCGAGTGGTCCCCAGCCGGTGACCAGCCCAGAGCTATAAAAGCCTTGAGCGAGGGCGTAAAGCGCGGGGACCGTTTCCAGACCCTCTTGGGGATCACCGGGAGCGGTAAGAGCGCGACCATCGCCTGGACCATCGAGCAGGTGCAACGACCGACGCTCGTGATCGAGCCCAACAAGTCGCTGGCTGCCCAGTTCGCAAACGAGATGCGCGAGCTCTTCCCCGAAAACAGGGTCGAGTACTTCGTCAGCTACTACGACTACTACCAGCCCGAGGCGTACATCCCTTCGAGCGACACCTACATCGAAAAGGACAGCTCGATAAACGACGAGATCGACCGCCTACGCCACTCGGCGACGAGTGCACTGTTGACCCGCCGTGACGTGATCGTGGTCGCTTCCGTCTCGTGCATATACGGCATGGGCTCACCCGAGGAGTACGCCCACCAGATCCTCCCCCTGGCCGTCGGCGAGGAGCACGACCAGCGAGATGTCCTCTCCCAGCTCGTCAGCATGCAGTACGAGCGCAACGACACCAACCTCGTCCGAGGCAAGTTCCGGGTCCGGGGAGACACGATCGAAGTCCACCCGGCCTACGAGGAGCACGTACTGCGCGTGCAGCTCTTCGGCGACGAGGTCGAGCGCATCACATGGGTAGACCCCCTGACAGGTGAGCTCTTGGGCTACATCGCAGAGGTCGTCATCTTCCCTGCCACCCACTATGTCGCCGGCGACGAGCTCATGCGACGGGCAATAGCCGGGATCGAGGAGGAGCTCCAGGAGCGGCTTGCCCTTTTCGAGAAGCAAGGCAAGCGCCTAGAGGCCCAGCGGCTCCGCATGCGCACGAGCTACGACTTGGAGATGCTCGCTGAGGTCGGCAGCTGCTCAGGCATCGAAAACTACAGCCGCCACATAGATGGACGAGCCCCAGGTGAGCCGCCTCATACACTTCTCGACTTCTTCCCTAAGGACTACCTAGTCGTAATAGATGAGTCACACGTTGCCATCCCACAGCTGCACGGCCAGTACGAGGGCGACCGCTCCCGCAAGGAGACCCTGATAGAGCACGGCTTCCGGCTCCCATCGGCAGCTGACAACCGCCCACTTCGCTTCGAAGAGTTCATGGAGCGCGTCAACCAGTGCATCTTCATGTCCGCCACTCCCGCCGCCTACGAGATCTCAGCCTCGACCCAGGTAGTAGAGCAGATCGTGCGCCCAACCGGCCTAGTGGACCCCGAGGTAGTCGTAAGGCCGACCAAGGGCCAGATCGACGACCTGATCGCCGAAGTCACCAAGCGGATTGCAGCCGGCGGGCGGGCACTTGTCACCACGCTCACAAAGAAAATGGCCGAGGACCTGACCGACTACTTGCTCGAGCAGGGTCTGAAGGTCCGTTACCTGCACTCCAACGTCGAGACCTTGGAGCGCATCGAGATCCTACGAGACCTTCGCCTCGGCGAGTTCGACGTGCTGGTGGGCATCAACCTGCTACGAGAGGGCATAGACCTACCTGAAGTCTCCCTCGTGGCGATCCTAGACGCCGACAAGGAGGGCTTCCTACGCTCCGAGACGTCGCTCATCCAGACGATCGGGCGTGCTGCCCGCAACGTCGACGGAGCCGTCATCATGTACGCCGACCAGATGACCGACTCGATGCGACGGGCGATCTCGGAGACCCACCGGCGCCGGCACCTACAGCAGGACTACAACGCCGAGCACGGGATCAACCCCCAGACCATCCGTCGTGCCGTGAGCGACATCCTTGTCATGCTGGGCCGGCGGCCCGAAGGTGGCGATGGCTCTGGGCATGGGCGAGGCCAAGCCCCGGCCCCGGTGCCAGGGTCCGACAGGCGCAGCCGCCGCCACGACCGGCCTCACCCCGAGCTCGCGAACATGCCCAAGGCCGACATCAGCCGGCTCATCTCAGCGTTGGAGGAGGAGATGCACGAAGCAGCGGGCGCGCTCCGTTTCGAGCAAGCAGCTCGCCTTCGCGACGAGATCGCCGACCTGAAAAAGGAGCTGAAAAGCCTCGCAGAGATAGGGGTAAGCGTCAAGTAAGCGCCCCTACCCCAGACAAAGCCGTGTGGGGCTCCGATGGGAACACATTGGTGCACCCGCTGGTGCCCAGGCCCCGGAACCAAGGCATTTTTAGTCGTTCGTCTCGGCACACCTCAAAGGCCACCAGAGCGAGGCCAGGGGCACCTGTGGCCAGGACGCGTCCTGGCCACAAGCCCTCCACCAAGGCGAGTCCCCTGAAGGTTTCATAAAGAGCCACTCACGCTTTTTTCATCTGAGTGCTCCATAGTTCCTTCCGTCAGCAAGGCCATGGCGCTCAGCGGACCCCGCTAGAGCGCGACGAGCCAATGCAACTAAAGAGCAAATGCAACTAAAGGAGGCAACGGTGAACAAGGCTTCGGCACTAGTAGGCACTGCCACCTGTGCTGTTGCGGCGGCCCTCCTCGCGGCCCCTCTCGGCGCTTCCGCCGCGGCTGCGCCGGCCCAGATCGACACGGCGGCGGTAGCCAAGGCTGTCGAGCCTGCCGTAGTGGACATCAACACATCCCTCGACCCGCTCGAAGGAAATGGGGCGACGGCAGCCGCCGGGACCGGCATGATAATTAGCCCAGGTGGCTTGGTGGTCACAAACAACCACGTGGTCTCGGGCGCCGACAGCATTTCCGTCAGCATCCCGGGCCATGGCAGCCATGCAGCAACCTTTGTCGGCAGCGACCCGACGGACGACATAGCGGTCATAAAGGTCGCCGGCGTAAACCACCTCCCCACGGTCAAGTGGGGTAACTCGTCGGCGGCCGGCGTGGGCACTCCCGTCATCGCCAT
>JAMDDF010000137.1 GCA_023489205.1 Actinomycetota bacterium
CGGCACGTGCGCCGCTGCCGAACCGCTTGAGCTACGGTGCACGAGGGTCCCACAGAGGATCAAGGGTACCGGTGCAAGCGCTCACTTGCCAGCAGGACGCCCTCCAGCGAGTGTCCACCAGGAACCGGCCAAAACGGACCTCGCCAGCACAAACTGGGACAAAGGGGCATCCCTATACGACCCAAGGATGGTGGGTGTTAGCCGGTGGCGGTGTAGTCGGTGTAGGGCACCGTGGCCATGATCCAGCCAGTGGGCGTTTCGCTCCCGGTAAGGTGCCGCTGGGACGGCACGGTCAGAGTGGCTCGCATACCGTGCTCGGCAAAAGAGGCCAGGACGGCCATCTTGTAGCCCCGGCGCGAATAGGACGACGTGGAGGCGCCAGCCGGAGGCGCTGGGACTAGTGGGAGGAGGAGGATGGACGGGAAGGCGAGCAGACGCGCGAGCCCGTGAAGGGTGGAGTGGGTACGCACTGCGATCCCTTTGTGGGACCGCCGTGCACCCTGGGAGGGCCGCGATCCCCGGGATCGGGAGAACCGACAAGAAGTCGGCCGGACCGACACGGCACCGACAAGTTGCTGTTACCGGCAAGTCTTGATGAGTACGTAGGGGGCTGGTCCGGCGGCGGTAGTTGACCATGGAGTCGCCGGGTGGGCGGGCTGGACGGCAGGACGTGGGGGGAGAGAGGATCGCGTCGACCACTACTTCGTACGCGACAGGGCCCCCTCCCGCTCTTCAGCTGGTCACTGACGGGAGAGGGCCCGGAAGGGCTGTTGCCGGTGACCATGGTATGGCCGACGCCGTTGAGCGTCGAGGACTATGTGAGAAGCGGACGGGAGGTCCTGGTCCCTCGGCTCGTCTGCCCCGATTGCGGCGAAGTGATGACGTTCTGGGGCTGGTACGAGCGTTACCTGCGAGCACATGGGCTGGGCAGCGAGTGCGAGGTGGTCGTCCGCCGCGAGCGCTGTCGCCCCTGCGCCAGGTCGCACGCAGTACTGCCGAATTTCGTGACGAAGGGACGGCTGGACTCGGCGGAGGTGATCGGGCCGGCGCTGGAGGAGACGCAGGAGCACGGGGTGCGCCCGACGGCGAGACGCACCGGGGTCCCGCACACGACGCTTCGCAGCTGGCTGCGGCGCTTCGAGGCCAGGGCCGAAATGCTCGCTGTCGTCTTCTCCCGCTTCTGCGTGGCCTGGGGCGACCTGGCCCCGCGCATAGCGGAGAGCGGTGTGCCTGCCGCCTTCGCAGCGGCCAGGGCCGCCTGGGCGACGGCGCGACGGCGCCTCGGCAAGGGGGCGGGGGCACTGTGGCGCTTCGCCAACTCCGTGGTCGGCGCCGAGCTGCTCACCACCAACACGGATCTGCCCTCGACGGCCTCCTGAAAATCGTTTTTGATGCCTTGTTAGCGGGCGGCCGAGAGCCGGGCGCCCGAAAGGAGGCACCTGGTGCGAGAAAATAAGGCAAAAAAGGCTGAGGAGGTCGCCCTCTTCCGCTATACCGTCATTTCCGAGGCCATAAGCGAGAAACTGAGCCCCGCGGAGCGCGGGATGGCCGTGCGGGCAATCGCCGCGGGGACCTGGGTTACCCCCGAGGGCACCGAACGGTCCTTCTCCCGCAAGACGATCGACCGCTGGGCCCAGGCCTACAAGGCCCACGGTCTGGCCGGCTTGGAGCCTGTCCCGCGTGCCGACAAAGGACGGCCCCGCGCGGAGCTCGCAACCTGGTTGGCCGAGGCCGCCCGGATGCGCAGAGAACTGCCTGCCCGCTCGTCGTCCCAGATCGTGGACGCGATCGGCCGGGCGCACCGGGTCGTGCTCGCGGAGCGTACGGCCGGCCCGGGTAGGCGCGAATACGGCCAGCCGTCGCCGTCTCCCCCCAGCATTAGGGCTAGCCTGAGGAAGATCCAACACGGAGGAGAGCCGCCTTCTAGGCTTGCTTTACGGCTCGATCACCACTTTCAAGGCCCGACCTGAGCGGGCCAACTCGAATGCCTCCGCCGCCGAGTCCAGACCCAGTCGTGCTTCTATGAGCGCGCCCGTGTCAACGCGGCCTTTGATTACCAAGTCTAAGGCGGACCGGCAGTTGTCGTTGGTGCTGGCGGTGGTCCCAGTCACGACCAGCTCTTTGTAATGGATGAGGTTGGTGTCGAGCTCAACCCGCGACCGGCCCCGAGGCAAGCCAGCAAAGAGGTTGACCCGCCCCCCGGCTCTTGCGAGCTCGAGCGCTTCTGCCTGAGCAGTCGCCGCTGGCGCCGCCACGACTATGGCATCCGCACCACTTGGGGCGGACACATCTCGCAGCGCCTCTTTCAGCTCGGCGACGTTGTCGTCGTGGGCAGAGGAAGCACCCCATGCCAAGGCGCGTTCGCGACGTTTGGAGCTCGGTTCGCAGACTATTACGGCGGCTGCACCAGCTAACCTTGCCAATGCAACGTGGAGAAGCCCTACGGGGCCGGCCCCGTAGACCAGTACTATGTCGCCTTCTCCAATCCTGCACGCTCTTGATCCCCGCAGTGCGCAAGCCAGCGGCTCTACTAGTGCGATGGCACCATGGTCCACATCGCCGCCGATACAAAGGAGGTTGCCTTGAGCCACCATAGGCCGAGGGACCAACAGGTACTCCGCAAAACCCCCGTCATCGGTCATGCCGATCGCCCGCGGCCCATTCTCGCAGAGGTTCACCTGGCCTCGCTGGCAGGCACTGCAAGTACCGCACCCATAGTTGGGGGCGACGAAAACGCGCTCACCGGCCGAAACATGGGCACCGGTCCCAACTTCGGCGACGGTGCCGGCCACCTCGTGGCCCGGGACGCGTCCGGCTCCGCCAAGATAAGCACGATGGGTGCCAGCAGCGATCTTCAAGTCCGTGCCGCAGATCGAGCAGGCGTCCACGCGCACGAGCACTTCGCCGTCGCCGGGCTCTGGCCGGGGCCTTTTCTCCAGCACCAGCGAGCCGGCTCCCCTGTACACCAACGCACGCATCAGCCTTCCATCTCCTCGGAAACGAACACTGGC
>JAMDDF010000134.1 GCA_023489205.1 Actinomycetota bacterium
AGATCACTTCGCCGACAGCTCTATCGGCGAAGTGATCTCGGACGCCATCGACAAGGTGGGTAAGGACGGAGTAGTCACCGTCGAAGAGTCCAACACCTTCGGCGTCGAACTCGAGTTCACCGAAGGCATGCAGTTTGACAAGGGGTACATCTCCCCCTACTTCGTGACCGACCCCGAGCGCCAGGAAGCGGTCCTTGACGAGCCTTACATCCTGATCGCCAACCAGAAGATCAGTTCCGCCCACGACCTGATCCCGGTGTTGGAGCGGGTAATGGCTAGCGGCAAGCCGCTACTGGTGATCGCCGAGGATCTCGAGGGCGAGGCCCTCGCTACCCTCATCGTCAACAAGTTGAGGGGAACCTTCCAGAGCACGGCCGTCAAGGCACCCGGCTTCGGCGACCGGAGGAAGGCCATGCTTGCCGACATAGCGATCCTGACCGGTGGCCAGGTCGTCTCCGAAGAGGTTGGGCTGAAGCTCGACAACATCGACCTTTCGCTCCTCGGTCGCGCGCGCAAGGTGGTCGTGACCAAGGACGACACCACCGTGGTCGAGGGCGCTGGTTCTGAGTCCGATGTGAAGGGCCGCATCGCCCAGATAAAGCGAGAGATCGAGGACACAGACTCCGACTGGGACCGTGAGAAGCTTCAGGAGCGACTTGCCAAGCTGGCCGGCGGCGTAGCGGTGATCCGTGTCGGCGCTGCCACCGAGGTCGAGCTGAAGGAGAAGAAGCACCGGATCGAGGACGCGGTGTCCGCCACGAAGGCGGCCATCGAAGAAGGGATCGTCCCTGGCGGTGGCCTTGCGCTGCTCCGTAGCCGGTCGGCCGTAAAGGCGCTCGCCAAGGACCTCGTCGGTGACGAGGCAGTCGGTGCAAACATCCTGGCCAAGGCCCTTGAGGAGCCGCTCAGGTGGATTGCCACCAATGCCGGCCTCGAGGGTCCTGTCGCCGTGGAACAAGCAGAGCGTGAGAGCGGGTCTGTCGGTCTCAACGCGCTGACCGGGCAGTTTGAGGACCTGATCAAAGCCGGCGTCATCGACCCGGCGAAGGTCACCCGTTCAGCCCTCCAAAACGCTGCCTCGGTAGCCGGCCTGCTGCTCACGACCGAGGCGACCGTAGCCGATGCCCCAGAGGACAAGGACAAAGCAGCCTCAGGCGCAGGTGCAGGCCATTCCTAGGCGGGATGGCCAATAGGCCCCTACCCAACCGACCAGCTAAACTTGTCCCTCCTTCTTGAGTGGCGACCTCGCCAGTTGCTGGCGGGGCCGCCACTTCCTATTTAAAAAGCTGGTTAACGGGCCGCGTTGCCCGGAACCTGCGCTCGTCCTTAGGATGTCTTCTCATTGGTGATTGACATTGGCGACTGACGGCCCCCGTCATAGGGCACCAAAGATCCCAGTTCCCGTGCAAACAGGTCCCGTCCCAACGGGTACCCCGCCTGGTAACGGGGAGCCCGGTAGCGGCCAGCGAGCGCGTTCGCGCGGGCGTTGGCCCAGGCGCACGCTCGTGCTGGTCAACGTCTTCGTGCTGGTCTGCCTGATAGCAGTGGGGAGCCTTTACGGGTACGTCCGCTACGAGCTGGGACGGATTGCCACCAAGCCTGCCGGCAGCGAGACCCCCGAGGGCGGGCAGGTGGGAGGCGGGACCGTCCCCCGCAGCATCGTCGACGCGGCTGCCGGGCTGAAGCCCGAAAACATCCTTCTCATCGGCAACCAGACCCGTCAGGGCCTTACGCCTTACGAGCAACAGCTGTTCGGCTCGTCGCTCACCTTGTCGGGGACGCTCGCGGACATCATCATGGTCCTCCACCTCGACCCGGCCAAGGACACTGCCTCCCTGCTTTCGATACCCCGGGACTTGTTCGTCCCGATGCCCGCCGGGAGCGCGGTCGGGTCTTTCCAGAAGATCGACGCGGCGCTCAATAACGGCGCCAACGGCCCCAATAACCTGATCAAAGCGATACAGGAAGACTGGGGTATCCCGATCAACCACTTCGTGGAGCTTAACTTTAACGGGCTCATAAACGCGATAAATGCGATCGGCGGGATAAACGTCTACTTTCCCTACCCGGTTTTCGATGCTTTCTCTCTCCTCAACATACCCACCCCTGGCTGCCATCACCTAGATGGTTTTTACGCCCTCACCCTCGTGAGGGCCCGCCACCTCCAATACGAGCCGCCTGGGGTCCACGAGCCGGTGGCGGACTGGCCTTATGACCCCAACTCCGACCTCGCCCGGATCGAGCGCACGCACACGTTTTTAAAGATCGTCGTCGACAAGATAAAAAAGGAAGGGCTCGCGAGCCCGACGAGGGCACTGTCTTTTATAAATGCGATCGTTAGTGACATAACCGTTGACCCCGCCCTGAAGAGCGAGCTCGTGAAGCTCGTCGTCCACTATCGCCACCTAAACGTCAACCTGATCCACCCCCAAACCTTGCCGACGTCCCCGGTCAACAGCTATTCCTTCAATGGCTACTCGGTGGGTGACGTGCTCTTCCCCGTAGAGCCAAACGACTTGAACACGATAAAGGCCTGGGACCCGACGGCCCTGCCGGCGCCGGTCAAGCCCAGAGCGGTCAACGTCGTCAGCATCGCCGGCAGTTCCTCGCAGGCCCTTACCGCTAGCCAGGAGCTCACTTCAGACGGCCTCAAGGTTGCGAGCGAAACGGTCGGCGCGGTGCCCTCGGCTACGACCGAGACTTACGTCGTCTACCGGAGCGGCGAGGTCGCCCAGGCGCTCTACGTGATGAAGTACCTTTCGGGCCCGGTCATGATGGAGGTCAGCTCTTCAGTCCCCGCTGGCACGATCCAGCTGCAGCTCGGCTCGCTCGTCGACGTTTCGTCCAAACTTGCGCGTACTTCACCCGCCACTAGCCCTGCGACCGCCGCCACCAGCTCCACTACAGCACCCACTACCTCGGCCAGCAGCACGCCGGCCAGCAGCTCGCCGGCCAGCAGCTCGCCGGCCCACCCCTCCTT
>JAMDDF010000012.1 GCA_023489205.1 Actinomycetota bacterium
TGTGATGAGGGTAGCGGTCGGCCTCGCTCCATGACAGCTTCTGGGTTATGAAGGCGCGCGCCCCGGCCTGGGCGATGACCTGAGGGAGGCTCGCCGGGAACCCGAAGGCGTCGGGTAGCCAGCACTATGTCGTCTCGACCCCGTAGTTGTCCAAGAAGAACCTCTTGCCATAGAGGAACTGGCGCACGAGCGACTCCCCGGAGGGCACGTTGCAGTCCGATTCCACCCACATAGATCCGACGGGCTCGAAGTCGCCCTTGGCGGCGCGCTCTTGCATCTGGGCGAACAGCGCCGGGTAGCGCTCCTTCATCCAGGCGTGCTGCTGGGCCTGTGAGCAGACGAAGTGGTAGCTCGGGTAGCGCTCGAGTAGGCCAAGCGCGGTCGAAAAGGTCCGCGCGCACTTGCGCACCGTCTCACGCGCGGGCCAAAGCCACGCGCTGTCTATGTGCGCGTGGCCAAGAGCGAACACCTGGTGCGCGCTCGCCCGAGCCGGGCGCGAGAGCGCCGCGGCTAGCGCGCTTCGCGCCTCACGGGCGCTGGCTGCCACCTCCGTGGTCTCCAACAGCGCGCACGCCTGTCGCAGCGCCGCCAGGATCTCCCCGGTGCGCGCCTCGTCTGGGGACAGGTCATAAGCGAGCTCGGCGAGCACTTTCATGTCGACATAGAGCGCCTCCACCTCCGTGTTGTGCACGGCCAGTTCGGCCCGCCCCAGCACGAAAAGGTCCTGGCGGCCGTACTCGGGCTCAAGCAGTTTGCCTGGGCCAGGCTGCGGGTTGGCCGCCGCCTCCAGGTACACCTCGATGGTCTCCCCGCCCTTGGCGCGCTCTGCCAAGGCCACGTGTTGGTGCCTGGAGTTGATGCCCGAAAAGGGTGCCCCGTCGCGCCACAGCAGTCCTTCTGCCCCAAAACCGGGTGAACCGTGGTAGCCGAGGTCGAAGCGGGCGTCTACGCGCTCGCCCGCCCAGGCCTCTGGCACGGCCGCACGCGCGCGGAACCAGGTAGTAGCCCAGGCACCGCCCCAGCGCTGCCCAGGAGCGAACGCCGACCACGGGCCGTCCAAGGCTTCTTGGTAGCCGACCGGCTCGCCTGCGATGTGGTGCGCAGCGAGCTCAAAGGGCACGCTCGGCCCAAAACGCGCCGGCTCCACATAACTGGACAAGATGTGGCGGACCCTGGCAAGCAGTCGCTCCCGATCGCTTATTGCTGGCATTTGTCCTCTCTTTTTTATTACAGGCTTTATTACAGGCCGACTGTGACGGCCGAACTGCCCTATTCCTCCACAAGCAAGTAGCGCACCTCGAAGGGCCGCAGTGTAACCTGGAGGTCCCCCGCTGGTCCTGCACGAAGGGCACGCAAGCGCTCCTCGGCGATGCTCACCTCCCACACGGCCGCGCCCGGGGGGAGACCCACCAGGCGGGCCCTGGAGGCTTCGCCGGTGGCCTGGTATAGCTGCACTATCCTCCCAGAGCCGTCGTGAGAGTACTTGAGCCCGGCGATGAAGGCTCCTTGGTCCTCCTCAAGCCGAGGCCGTAGCACCGGCGCCGCTTTGACAGCAGGGCCCCCATGTACAGAACCTCTCAGCTTCCTCGCGAACAAAGGCTGGTTAAGGGCTGCGGCGGCAGCGACCACCTTTGAGTGCCGCCAAGAACCTACGTGAGGCAAGACGACAAAGCGCGTGCGGTCGAGCCTGCCCGTCTCGGCAACCGGGTCAGGGTCGTAGGTGCTGCGCAAGAGGTGGACGCGGAGCCGGCTACCCAGAGCCTCGTGGCCGTACTTGCCGTCGTTTGCTACGGCGATGCCATAGGAACCGTCGCCGATGTCGGCCCAGCGAAGCGCGGGGACAACGAGGCCGTCGGCCGGGCGGCGCGCCGCGGCAAAGGGGGTTTCGTACCACGCTTCGGGCCGGTCGAGCCTGGACCCGAACGACATCACCAGGCCGGGTACACCGCTCTGCGGGCTGCCCGTCTCATGCCAGTCCACTTCGACGTCGAAGTCGATCCGTGGCAGGTCGGCATAAAAGGCGGTCTTGACTGTCACCTGGGACATGCCGACCTCGTGGACCGTCTCGATGAGCACCCTGACCGGGCCGGCTTCGACGACCCGGGTTTTTGCGCCCCTTATGAGGCTGTGCTCTTCGTATACTTCGTCTTCGACCCAGGCCGTGCCCGAGTGTGGGTGCTCGCGCAAAACCTGGAGCACCCCGAGGGCCAGTTCCGGCCTCAGTTGGTCACCGTCTCGTGCTCGAGCGGCGCCCGGCCCGACCAGCTCCCTGCCTACCCGCTTGTCGAAAAGCGTCGTTATGACGCCGCAGTCAGCGCGCACCCAAGCAAGTAGGGAGCCCGACTCGACGGTAATGAAGTGCTCACCAGGGTACTCGCCACCCACGGCCGAGCCGACCTCCAACGCTGGGCCGCTGGCGCTTCCTGGTTCTAACCTGAAGCTTTCTGTCCCAAGCGCTGGGACCTCTGCCACGAACACGGCCGAGCCTTGCCCAAACCTTTGCACCCGATGGCGCCTTCCGTCGCCGGTTACCGCCGTCAACTCGCCGTCGGGGACGTCCTGTAAGTCCAAGACCACCGGTTCGCGCCTGTCGGCTGCCACGGGGTTGGTCACAGCCCAGCTGCCCGGCGCGAGCGGGGCCTCCAGGCGGTCCAAGGCATCGGAGGTCACCCTGGCTGCCACACTGGCCACCTCGGCGAAGTCAGGTGCCTGGTCTCGGTACACGTCGTGGACTGCCGAGCCGTCCAAGATGTCGTGGAACTGGTGGAACAGGACTTTGCGCCATGCTCCCGAGAGCTCTGCGGAGCGGTCGATGCCGGCGACAGTGGCAAGGGTCTCGGCGCTTTGCAAGAGGTTCTCGCCGTCTCGGTTCCGGCGTTTGGCATCCGAGTGGGAGGTGTAGCAGCCCTCGAACACCGTCGTCGACTCGCCTTTGTGCAGTGGGAGTATTGGCGAGTACCCTGGTGAGCAC
>JAMDDF010000053.1 GCA_023489205.1 Actinomycetota bacterium
TGGCTGGCACCCCCGGGACCGCGAAGCTCTCCCGTGACCTTTTCGCCGGGGACCTGAAGGCGGCTGCTGCCGACCTCCGCCATCTCGCCCAACGGGTCGGGGAACTCGGCGCCAAGGAGCAACGGGCGCTAGCAAAGGCTCTTCAACAAGCAGCAGAACGCGCCGGTGCCAATGGCGCGGGTAGCCGTTTTGGGCCTGGGCAAGACCAGCAACAGCCAAATGGCGGCACGACCTCTTCGCAAGGGGCGTTCAGCCCGTTCACCAACGCGCTGAGCCAGGCGGCCCAGGCGCTCGAGGCTGGCAAAGCCGGGGCCGCAAGCAAGTACCTCGGCTCGGCCGCCCGCGGCGCGAACGCTTCGGCAGCTAGTGCCTCGCTCCAACAACAGCTCGCTGCAGCCGAGGCGGCGCTCAGCAACGCTCAGTCGAAAGTGGCTTCACAGGCCCAGGCCGACACTTCGGGCCGTAAGGGCAACCTGGCCCGAGGAGCTGCGATGAAGGGCGGCGGGGAGAAGGGCGGGAGCAGTTCGCCCCGCTCCGCAACCGGCAACGGCCAGGGAAAAAGCGGCTCCTTTGGGTCCTCTCGCAGCGTTGCGGGCCAGGGGCGAGGCCGAGGTAAAGGCAGCGGGGCCGGAAATAAGGAAAGCAAGAGCAAGGCCGGAAATGGCGGTGGCAATGGTCCGGCCCACAAAAGCGGGGGTGGGCGCTCTTCGGCGCAGGTGTTCGTCGGCGGGCAGCCTTCTGGCACAGAACAGGTTGTGGGCAAGCGCCTTGCCAATGGCTACAAGGTGAAGACGACCAACTACCGCCAAGTGATGCCCTCGTTTGAGAGAACGGCGCTCCAGGGGCTCGGCTCCCAGGTCCTGAGCCCTGCCGACCAGGACCTGGTGCGCAACTACTTCACTTCCCTTGGCGGCCAAACGACAAGGGGCGCCACAACAAAGAAGGGGTGACCACAAAACGGTGGCTGGCTCAATTGGAAGCAGTAATGGGCACCTGCAGGCGGCGGGCGTGAACTGGCCTATGTCGCCCGAAACGTTTGCAGAAGTGTCAACCGGCATACAAGACGAGCTCGGCAAGCTCATAGTCGGACAAGCGGAACTGGTCCGCGACACCCTGATCGCCCTTCTCGCCGGTGGCCACGTCCTCTTGGAAGGCGTGCCAGGCCTCGGCAAGACATCGCTCGTGCGCGCGTTCGCGCGAGTGCTGGACCTCGGTTTCAACCGGGTCCAGTTCACGCCCGACCTGATGCCCGCCGATGTAACCGGCACGACCGTCATAACCGAGGACGAGGTGGGGCGGCGCTTCGACTTCCAAGCGGGGCCGGTGTTCGCCAACCTGGTACTTGCGGACGAGGTAAACAGGGCGACCCCAAAGGTGCAAAGCGCGCTCCTCGAGGCAATGCAGGAGCGCACCGTGACCGTAGGCGGGACGACGCGGCACCTGCCGGACCCGTTTTTCGTGTTGGCGACCCAAAACCCGATCGAGCTCGAGGGCACTTACCCGCTCCCCGAGGCCCAGCTCGACCGGTTCTTGTTCAAACTGGCGGTCCCTTACCCAACCGACGCGGAACTGGCCGAGATCGCCCGGCGAACGACCGGCGCAGCCGAACCCGAACTGGCACCCGTTGCAGGCGCCGGGGAGGTGCGTGCCATGGCGGCGCTCGTGCGTTCTGTGCCGATCGCCGACCACGTGATCGAGTACGCGGCCCGCCTCGTGAGCGCCTCGCAGCCCGGGCGGAGCCCGCTCCCCGAACTCCCCGGGTACCTACGCTTCGGTGCCAGCCCGAGGGCGGTCCAGGCGCTCGTGCTCTCGGCCAAGGTGCGCGCCCTCTTCGCCGGTCGCTTCAACGTCGCCTTCGAAGACGTGAGTGCGAGCGCCCACCCGGTCCTGCGCCACAGGCTGCTGCTCAACTTTGAGGCCGAGGCCGACGGGGTCACGAGCGATTCCCTGGTCGACCGCCTGCTCCAAACCGTCGTGCCCGACCCAGTGGCAGCGTCACGTTGAGCTCAACCAACCCCGGGACAACCCGGAGCGGGCTAAGTCCCGCCGCACCCGACCGCCCAGAAACGGCCCGCCCAGAAACGGCCCGTCCAGGAAACAGCCCTGCCTCCCGTCTCGGCCTGACCCAAGACCTCCTAAAAGCCCTGCAACGCCTTGCGATCCCTTCACGTCGCGCCGTGCTCGGCGGCATCGCCGGACGGCGCCGCTCGCGCCGCTACGGCAGCTCCCTCGACCTTGCCGATTACCGGGCCTACGCACCGGGCGACGACATCCGCCGGCTCGACTGGAGCGCTTACGCCCGGCTCGGGCGCCTCATTATGCGCCTTTACGCCGGCGAAGAAGATACCTGCATCAACCTCTGGGTCGACACCAGCGCCTCGATGGCATGGGACGAGGCCACAAAGTGCCGGCCCGCTCGGGCCATCGCAGGTGCGCTCGCGTTCTTGGCCCTTGCTTCGGAGGACCGGGCAGCTTGCGCCGGCTTCTCCGGCTCAGTCGTAGGGCGAGCGGGGCCGCTCCGGGGCAAGCCGAGCGCACCTCGCCTGTGGGCTGCGCTAGCCGACTTCCCGAGTGGAGGCCCGACCGCCTGGGCCTCACTCGTGGCAGCCATTCCCTCGCTCCCACGCGGGATATCCGTGGTAATTTCAGATTTTCTCGCTGACCCCGAGGAACTGCGGCCCGTTTTCGCCGCCCAGAAGCGTGCCGGAAACGAGCTCATGCTCATTCAGGTCCTCTCGCCCGAAGAACTTCGCCCAAGCATTGCCGGCGAGCTCCGCCTCGTCGACTCAGAAAGCGAGGCATCCGTGGACGTCACGGTGGGGCGCGCCGCCCTCGAGGCCTACCACGGAGCGCGGGTCGAGCACGGGCGTGCCCTTTCCGCCCTAGCAAGCTCTTATGGCGCCACCCTCATGCCGGTCGACG
>JAMDDF010000054.1 GCA_023489205.1 Actinomycetota bacterium
CCCCCAATGCAGATCGCCCGGGCAGAGACCTCCATAGCCGCCTTGCGCGCCTTGGCCACTAGGACATCGACCACCGCTTCTTGAAAGCTGGCAGCCACGTCGGCTATCGAGGCGAGCGGGTTGGCTCTCATATAGCGGACCACGGATGTCTTGAGGCCGCTGAAAGAAAAGTCGTACCCCTGGCCAGCCAGGCCGCGCGGGAAGGCGATGGCGTCGGGGCGCCCACCGGCGCTGGCCCGCTCGATCGCAGGGCCGCCCGGGTACCCAAGGCCCAAAAACCTAGCGACCTTGTCGAACGCCTCCCCAGCCGCGTCGTCCAAGGTCTGGCCGAGCACCCGGTACTCGACCCCACCCGAGGCGTCGGGTTGCATGCAGATCAGCATCGTGTGGCCACCCGAGACGAGCAGCACAACCGTGGGTAGGGCTAGTTCCGGGTCCTCTAAAAACGCGGCGTGGAGATGGCCCTCCATGTGGTTGACCCCGACGAAGGGCAGGCCCCAAGACCACGCGTAGGCCTTAGCGGCGCTCGCCCCTACCAAGAGAGAACCTACCAACCCCGGCCCGATGGTCGCCGCGACAGCGCCGAGCTCCCCCGGCAGGGTACCCGCACGTGCCAGCGCCTCGTCCACGACCGGGCTGACAAGGCCCAGGTGGGCACGGCTCGCCACCTCCGGCACCACCCCCCCGAAGCTTGCGTGGAGGCCCGCCTGGCTGCTCACGACCGACGACAGGGCACGCCGGCCGTCTTCGACCACGGCGGCCGCCGTTTCGTCGCAAGAGGTCTCGATGGCGAGGATCTTCACCGCCCGCTCTCCAGCTGCTCGAGCCTCGCCTGCACATCGGGAGAACGCAGCCCATAGAGCCACATGATCAAAGCGTCCTCCCCGGTCTCTGGGTAGTAGTTGCGCCGCACACCCGCCCCAACAAAACCGAAGTTCTTGTACAACGCCTGAGCTGCCAGGTTACCCATTCGGACCTCAAGGGTCATAGCCGTGCACCCCCGGCTGGTGGCCTCATGAGCGAGGTGCGCCAGCAGGAGCGTACCTAGGTGCTGGCGTCGCAGCGCCGGTGCGATAGCGATGTTGGTCACGTGGCCTTCGTCGGCCACGAACATGAGCCCGCCGTAGCCGGCTACCTTGCCCCCTCGTCGCACCACCACGTAACAGCGCGAGCTGCCCTGGGATAGCTCGCTGCTAAACACGCCGAGCGACCAGGGCTTGGGATGGGCCTTGTGCTCTATGCGCAAGACGGCTGGGAGGTGGCGCTTACGCATCTGTTCGAACGTCACCGTCGAGCTTGGGGCACCCTGAGCACCGAGCTTCATGTGCCCAGCCTGGCACGCTCTCCCAGCGAACCGGGGCCCGCAGCCGGCCCTGTGCCGGCCTCGATGGGGCCCACGCGACCCCCTAGCGCCTCCCAGCCGATACGCACGTCGGCTTGACGAAGGTACACAGGCGCCGGGAGGCCCTCGGGCCGGCCCTGGGTGCTCAGGTACTGCCAGGCGAGCTCGGCAACGACAAGGGCCGAGGGCCACATCTCGCCCGGCCCGGCCACCTCAGCGCCGGCGCTTGCCAGCAGCTCCCGGTAGCGCCAGGCACCGTCGCCCACCGCGAGTACCCCGGGCCGTTCCCCTAGCGCGGCAGAGACGGGCGCAGTGCCCTGGCCTAGCGCCGCCAGCTCGTCAGCTAGGGCGTCAGGTGCTGCGACCGCCGGAGGGCGCAGTTGCTCGAGGCGGGATCCGTCACCACGGTAAAGCGCCCAAAAGACCTCACCACGACGTGCGTCCAGCACCGAGGCCACAAGCCCCTCGCGCCAGTGCACGTTGTGTGCTAAGGCATCGAGGCTGCTCACGCCCACCACCGGCAAGTGCCGCGCGCTACCGATCGCGTAAGCCGTCGCCAGGCCCACTCGGAGGCCGCTAAAAAGCCCTGGCCCGTTGTCCACCGCTACAGCTTCGATGTCCCCCACAGCCACACCACCGAAGCGACAGATGTGGTCGATGGCTGGCATCAGCACCTCGGCGTGGCGCTGTTGCGCGACGAGCGAGAAGCTGACAACGGGGTTGCCGTCTTCGAACAGGGCGCAACCCAAAACGCCCGTCGCCGTCTCGATCGCTAGCAACTTCACGCGGCCGGCCCTCCGCTGGGGGGATCCGTGGCCGCCAGCTCCGTGGCCGCCAGCTCCGTGGCCGGCAGCCCTGTGCCCTCGAGCGCAGCCCTGAGCACCTCCATGCGCCTGGCCCAGGAGGGCCCCGATGCCCTAAAGGTCACCCGCCTCGCACCGCCGGGCCCGCAGCCCTCGGGGCCCTCGTCGCAGGCAGCGTCCGCCTCAAGGGCGATCGCCACATGCAAACAGTCACCCCCCAGTGCCGGTGAGGCCAGTTCGCCCCATTCCACTATGGCTGCAGCACCGGCTTCTTGCAGTTCGGGTATAGCGAGGTCGATCACCTCTTGGAGCTGCTCTATACGCCACACGTCGGCGTGCAAAAGATCCCAGCCCGCAGCGGTCGGGTAGCTGTGCACGAGCACAAACGTGGGGCTCGTCACTGGGCCAGCCACGCCCAAAGCCCCAGCCAGCCCCTGGGTGAAGGTGGTCTTGCCAGACCCGAGGTCGCCATCGACCAACACGGTGTCACCAGGGCGGAGCACTTTAGAAAGCGCAGCGCCCAGCCGCCGCATGTCTTGGGGGGCCTTGGCGCACGCGACCACGGGGCCCTCACTCATTGGGGGGTTGGTCATGCTCTGCCGGCGGCCGTAGCGGGCTGCTTGCTTGCAGGACTTCCCTCGCGCGCACGAAGTCGGCCCGCATTTGGGCGACGACCATGCCCGCGTTACGCAAGCCGGCGG
>JAMDDF010000122.1 GCA_023489205.1 Actinomycetota bacterium
AGGCCTCTTCGGGATCAGCGCTCGTGGAAACACGGCTGAGCAAGGGGAACGCGCAGTCGTCGAGCTCCATCACGACGCCCCGGAGAGCGCCGAGCGCCCCGGGCACCTCGAGCAGCTGGAGCTCGACAGGTTGCGCCGGGCCGAGCATGGCCCCGCTTGCGACCCGGAAAAGGAGGCTGTACGCGATCTGCCCGGCCGCGCCGGTCACCGCTACTTTGAGCGCGCGCGCCGAGCCCTCATTGGTGGCTGCTGACATGGCCGCCACCCTATAGCCGCTCGATAATCGCGGCTGCGAACTCGGAGGTCCTTACTTCCTTGGCGCCGCTCATCTGGCGGGCGAAGTCGTAGGTGACCACCTTGTCGGCGATCGTTGCCTCCATGGCCTTCACGATGTCGTCGGCCACGTCCTGCCAGCCGATGTGCTCGAGCATGAGCACGCCCGAAAGGAGCACCGACCCGGGGTTTACCTTGTCCTGGCCGGCGTACTTGGGGGCAGTGCCGTGAGTCGCCTCGAAGATCCCGTGGCCCGTGACGTAGTTGATGTTCGCACCCGGCGCGATGCCGATACCTCCCACTTGGGCCGCGATCGCGTCGGAGAGGTAGTCGCCATTTAGGTTGGTCGTCGCGATCACGTCGAAGTCCTCGGGGCGCGTGAGCACTTGCTGCAAAGTGATGTCAGCGATGTTGTCCTTCACGAGGATCTTCTCGCCGGGCTTACCCCCGCAGTCGTCCCAGCTAACCGCCACGTCGGCGAACTCGTCTCGGGCGACCTCGTAGCCCCACTTCCTAAAGGCACCTTCGGTGAACTTCTGGATGTTGCCCTTGTGGACGAGCGTCACCGAGCTCCGGCCCCGGTCGACGGCGTACTGGAGGGCGGCGCGCACGAGGCGTTTGCTCGCCGTGACCGACACCGGCTTGATCCCCACGCCTGAGTCTGGCCGGATGTCCCAGCCATAGTTTTGGTGGAGGAGGTCGATGAGCTGCTTGGCCTCAGGCGTGCCTTCTTCGAGTTCCAAGCCGGCGTAGATGTCCTCGGTGTTCTCTCGGAAGATGACCATGTCGACGAGCTCGGGGCGCTTCACGGGGGAGGGGACCCCCTCGAACCAGCGCACCGGCCGCAGGCACACGTAGAGGTCGAGCAGTTGGCGGAGGGCCACGTTGAGCGAGCGGAAGCCTCCGCCGATCGGGGTCGTGAGCGGGCCCTTGATGCCGATCAGGTACTCGCGGAAAGTGTCGAGCGTCTCCTTGGGGAGCCAGTCGCCGGTCGCGTTGAAGGCCTTCTCGCCGGCCAGCACCTCCTTCCAGGCGATCCGGCGCCCCTTGCCGTTTTTTTGAACGGCGGCGTCGATGACCGCCTTGGCCGCCGGCCATATGTCTACGCCGGTCCCGTCACCCTCGATGAAGGGGATGACAGGCTGGTCGGGGACGCGGAGCTTTCCATCGGGCCCCATGGTGATCTTCTCAGGCATGACCCGTCAGCCTAGGGCGCGGTCATCGCCGGCAACACTTCGGGACAAGCCCAGCCCGGCGTGGATCCGCCGGGTCGCCTCGGAGCGGTTGAGCGTATAGAAGTGCAAGCCGGGAGCACCCTTCTCGAGCAGCTGCGCGCAGAGCTCGGTGGCTGCTGCGACCCCGGCATCAGCGACAGCCGCGGGGCCGCCGCGCTGGCCGGCCGCCTCCAGGCGCTCTACCAACCAGCCCGGCACGGCCGACCCCATCTCCGCCATCTTGGGGACAGAGGACAGGCTCGTCACGGGCATGATGCCCGGAACGACGGGCTTGTCGACGCAGAGCACCTCGAGATCTTCGACAAGGGAGAAGTAGTCGGCCGCTTCGAAGAAGAACTGCGTTATGGCGAAGTCGGCCAAGCGCAGCTTCTCAGCGAGGAAGCTCCGGTCGGTCGGGAGGCTGGGCGAGCGGGGGTGGCCCTTGGGGTGGGCGGCCACCCCAATGCAGAAGCCCCCGACCGCTCGCGCCAGTTCGACCAGCTGGCCCGCGTGGTGCAGCTCGCTCCTTGCGCAAAGGGCTGCGTCGGTCGGCGGGTCGCCGGCGAGGGCCATCAGGTTTTCGACGCCCGCTTTTCGGAGCGAGACCAAGATGTCGGCCAGCTCGAGGCGGGTGTGACCGGCGCAGGTGAGGTGCGCCATGGGGTTGAGCTTGGTGAGCCGAAGCATCGAGACGACGAGGTCCGTCGTCCGGTCGCGTGAAGACGGGCCGCCCCTATAGGTGACAGAGACAAAGGACGGGTCGAGGGGTTGCAGGTCGAGCAGGGTCTGGACGAGGCGCGCCCGCTCGGCGTCGCTCTTGGGTGGGAAAAACTCGAACGAGTACGTCCTACCCATCGCGAGCAGGTCACCTACTTTGGCCACGCCCAAGGATACGTACCTCAGCTGAGCCCGGCGCGACCCCGTGCAGCGAGCATGGCATTGCGGAGGAGCATGGCGACCGTAGTGACCCCCACCCCGCCCAGGCGCGGCGTCGCCCAGCCCGCCACCTCGGCGCAGCGCTCGTCTACGTCGGAGAGCACCCGCTTGCCCTGCCACGTCATGCCGCCACCGATCACGCAGGCACCGGGTGCGATGACGTCTGGAGTGATCATGTTGGGCACGCCGGCGGCCCCTACCACGATGTCGGCCCGGCGAGTGTGCTCGGCCCAGTCCCTGACGCCGGTGTGAACCACGGTCACGGCCGCATTGGCGCCCGGCTCCTTGAGCGAGAGGAGGAGCGCCAGGGGCCGCCCGAGGGTCGGCCCCCTCCCGACGATCACGACCGAACGCCCTTCGACCGGCACGCCGTAGTGGGCGAGCATGGCCTGCACCCCGAGGGGAGTGCAAGGCCTCG
>JAMDDF010000142.1 GCA_023489205.1 Actinomycetota bacterium
AGCAACCCGCTTCACACCCGCTGCCCGCATCTTGGCCAACCTGTCCACCAAGTTGTCGAACACCCCTGGCCCAAAGCGCTCGTCCATTTGCCACACAACAGCGTTGACCGTGGGGCAAACGTACACTCCGCGCTCGGCAATTAGCGCTACGACCTCCATGTCCACTTCGCGTGCAAAGGGGCTGCCGGCGCCCTCGACGGCGAAGGAACAGTGCTCGATGGTCCTCACGCCCGCCAGGGCGGCGTTCTTTATGCCCTCCGTGCCGTGCGCGTGGGCTGCTACGAACTTTCCCCGCGTGGCTGCCTCTTCCACAGCGGCCAGGATTTCTGTGGAGGTCCACTGGGCCCGCCAGGCGGGAGGGCCGACGGGTGTCATGGCACCGCCGGTGGCCATGACCTTCAGGCAGTCTGCACCCGCCCGCAGGTTCTCTCGTGCCACCCGCCTTATCCCGTCGGCGTCGTCGGCCTCACCGCCCATGTACCAGCAATGGCCGCCGGTATTGGTGATCGGGCGCGTCGCCACCACCAGATGAGGCCCGACGGCGAGGCCGGCGTCGATGGCGTCTCGCAGCTCGACTTCGAGGAAGTCCCGCCCCCCTAGGTCCCTCGCAGTGGTGACGCCGGCCGAGAGGAGCTTCCGGGCGTTTTCCGCCATCCTGAGCAGAAGGTGGCTGTCTGTCTCGGTGCTCTTCTTGGTGGTTGGGTTGACGTCCCTGTCGAAGCCGAGGTGTACGTGGGCGTCTACCATCCCCGGCATCAGCGTGCAGCCCTCTAGCTCGACCACCTCAGCTCCGCTCGCGTCCTGGCTCCCTCTCGGGCCGACGCCCTTTATGAGCACCCCATCGACCAGCACCTCGGCGTCGAGGATGACCTCGTCGGGCCGCCCCGTGAGCAACTTTGGCGCCCTAAGTAGTTTCATTGCTGTGGCTCCTCCTCTAGCTTTCTGGGAAATGGCAGGCCACTGAGCGGCCTTTGGCGACGGCGAGCAACACCGGCTCCGCCTCCCGGCAGATCTCCTTGGCCTTGGGGCAACGGGTACGGAACCTGCACCCCGAGGGCAGGCTGGCCGCGCTCGGGACCTCCCCACGCAGTTCTACCCCCTTGCTCGCCGTGGTCGGGTCGGGAGCAGGCGCAGCCGAAAGGAGCGCTTTGGTATATGGGTGCGCCGGTGCCGAGAAGAGCTCCTCTGCTGGGGCCTCCTCGACCAGCCTGCCGAGGTACATGACCCCTACTCGGTCGGCCATATGACGTACGGTGGCCAGGCCGTGGCTTATGAACAAATAGCTCACACCGAGCGATTCCTGCAGGTCGGCCAGCAAGTTGATCACCTGGGCCTGCACGGAGACGTCTAGCGCTGATACGGCCTCGTCGGCGACGATGAACTTCGGGCCGCCTGCGATCGCCCTGGCCACCGTCACCCGCTGACGCTGCCCGCCGGAGAGCTCGTGTGGGTACCGGGCCGCGAGTGCGGGACGGAGCCCGACGCTCTCCAACAGCTCGGCGACGCGCCGTCGCGCTGCCTGTCCCTTTGCGAGGTTGTGCGCGTCGAGCGCCTCCTCGACAGACTTGCCGACGGTCCTCCTCGGGTCGAGCGCGCCTAGGGGATCCTGAAAGATCGCCTGCACTTCCCTTCGTGCTTGGCGCAAGTGGTCGCCTCGGAGCGCGAGCCAGTCCCTACCCTCGAAGCGGACCGCGCCAGAGGTGGGCCGCTCGAGGCGCAAGATGAGCCGCCCGAGGGTACTTTTCCCGCAACCCGACTCGCCAACCAGCGCGTAGGTCTCCTGTCGGCCGACCGACAAGGAGACACCGTCCACTGCCCTCACGACCGGTGCCGGCCCACCCTTCCACCACTTGCGCCGCAGCTTAAAATGGCATACGAGGTCCCATACTTCGAGCAGGGCCCCGTCCCGCTGGGCCCTTGCTTCACGAGGACCGTCCCGGAGGCCCTCTCGTTGCCCACCGTGGCGGTCTTCTTCGCGGGCAAGAGGTGCTGCCTGGTTCGGGGGCATCAAAGCGCCGCCCTCTCTTCAGGGAGGCGCCCTGCGCCTCCGCCTCCTGGACCTGCCTGCCAACGGTGGACCTGGCTGTCGCGTGCCTCTTCGGCCCGGTGGCACGCGGCGATCTGGTTGCCCAGGCGGCGGGGGCCCGGCATGGCCGTCGCACAGCGGTCGTCGGCCAGTGGGCACCGAGGGTGGAAAGCGCAACCTGCCGGCCGGTCTGCAGCCTCTGGGACGGAGCCTGGGATGGCGACCAACCGTCGGGAGCGCGGCGCGTCGACCCGGGGAACCGCCGATATGAGCCCACCGGTATAGGGGTGGCAGGGGTGGCCGAATATGTCGGCAGTCGGGCCCTGTTCGACGAGAGATCCGGCGTACATGATAAGTACGCGGTCAGCGGTTTGCGCGGCCACGCCCATGTCGTGGGTTATCAAAAGCACTGACATCTGTCGCTCGTCGCGGAGACGTTTCAACAGGTCAAGTACCTGGGCCTGCACAGTCACGTCGAGCGCCGTGGTTGGCTCGTCTGCGATCAACAGTTCGGGGCTACCCGCGAGTGCGATCGCGATCAGCGCCCGCTGGCACATGCCACCGGAGACCTCGTGGGGGAACTGCTTCGCCCGGCGCTCGGGGCCGGTGCTCCCGACACTCGCGAGCAACTCGATGACACGCCGGCGCTGCTCCGGCCGGGTGCCTGAACGTCGGCGGCGGACCGCCTCGAGCACCTGGGCACCAATGCTCACCACCGGGTCGAGTGCCCCCACGGGATCCTGGAAGATCATGGAAACCCGACGGCCACGCACCTCGCGCATCTCTGCCTCGGCCAGCGCGAGCAGGTCACGC
>JAMDDF010000003.1:0-2348 GCA_023489205.1 Actinomycetota bacterium
GAAGGCTGCTTTGTCGACCACCGCGAGGCCACCCTGTTCTGACCAGATAGGGGGCCCCGCAAGAGAAGGGCCGAGCGACGCGGCAAGGCGCGGGCCGCAAAACGCTGGCCGCAAAACGCCGGGGCCCGGCGCCCTGGTGCCAAGCTCCAGCGCCCGGCACCGTGGTCCCCCACAGGCCACCGTGCCGTGAGGCCTGCGGTGCCAGCCTGACGGTCGCCGCCTACGCAGATGGCCACGCAAGGAGCGCCGCCGCGGAGGTGCCCGGTACGGGTGGGCTCCCGATCGTCTATTCATATTTGGGTGATTGACAAGGCCGGACCTAACCTCGCGCTGTCTTTGGGAGCTCAGTCCGCCCTTATGTTGGCCCCAAGGCTCCGTCTTCGTGAACCCGCAAGCACTTGTGTCGTGGGCCAGTACACTTTCCATCGACGAGGAGGACGTCGATGGACGGCGATAGACGTCGCGTGCTCGAAACGTGTGCGGCACAGCCCTTCGCTGAGAGGACGTTCCCGTTTGGCAATGGCGTCGCAGTTTTCAAGATAGGCGGGAAGATTTTCGCCCTCGTCGGCCTGACCGGTACACCGGGTGAGGTGAGCCTGAAGGTCGACCCCGAACTCGGTGCCGCGCTCGTCCACCAATACGGCGCAGTGAGGCCAGGTTATCATCTAAACAAACGACACTGGGTGACTGTGACCTTGGGTGGCGACTTGGCCGAGGAGACTTTGACGGAGTTGCTCGAGGACGCGTACGACCTTGTGCTTTCCGGACTTCCGCGGCGCGTACGCCTCGTCTTTGAAAACGTGGGAGATCAGACCGGATGAGCTGCACAGTGCGTGAATGTTGGACGGTCGGGCGAAAGCGAAGAGTTTGCATCCGAGGAAGCTTTCAAAAGCCTTGACTTCGGGAAGACCATGCCACTGACGGCCTCATTCGTTTTTTCACAGGAGTTGAAGGCGCCAGCGTGGGCCGCTACTGGGACGTGACGTTCATTGTAAGCTTGGAGGCCGCCTGGGTAGGCCAACGGGCACTTGGCTCCACGCGCTGAAGTATCCCATTCGGGCCGTCGCTCTCCGCGCTGTGAGCGAGCAGCGGGTCGAGGTTTGAGCCAGGCCGACTCCGGTGGCAGGTGTACGTGCCTGGGCGCGTGGCTACGAGACGCCGGACGCGTCAGCGCGGGGGATGTCCCCAGGCAAAGGAATGCCTGGCTGCAGGTCCCTGACGGCCTCCGAGGCGCGGAGGGAGCGGTCTGTGGAGCTGGCGAAGCGGGCGAGGCGCTTCAGGGCATCGACTCGCTCGGCGCGTTCGGGTGCCGGTCTGGCAAGAGCGTCATGGAGTACCTCGATTGTCTTCTCGTAGGTTGGCCGGTCGACTGCGTAGGGCGTCCCGTCCTTGCCTCCGTGGGCGAACGCGAAGCGCGCCGGGTCTCGCGTGCTGGTTGGGGTGCCGTAGATGAGCTGTCCGACGAGCGAGAGGGCGCGCAGGGTCTTCGGTCCGACCCCCTCGGTGCCGAGCAGCGCCTCGAAGTCTGCCGGCGCCTGCTCATATGTGCGAAGGAGCGTTTTTTCTAGGTAGCGGCGGTCGATGTCGAAGGGCGTGATCTCATGGCGGCGCGCCATGAGGAGCTCAGGGACGCGTTCCAAGGCCTCGAGCACCGGTGCCGGCCCGCCGCGGGCGAGCGCCGTGGCGACCTCGCGTGCTTGGGTGCTCTCCTTGGCCACGTAGTTGAGTACGACGCCCCGCCGGTCGTCGCAGACGGCCTCATGGGGCTCGTCGACGAAGTCGGCAAGGTGTTCGCCGAGCCAGTGGTAGCGCCTGGCCATGCGCGTCCCCGCGTTCATGCCCTGCTGGACTATGCACCAGTCGCCTGCCGCCGTGAAGACGACCACGTGGTGGTAGAGCTGGTGCCCGCTCTGCACCGCTGCATTGTCAACCTTGGCTGCAGTGCGGCTCGCGTGGACGAGGCCGGCCGGCTCGAGCCCCAGCCGTTCGCACGCGGTGGTGATCTCCTCGGGTGTGCGGCGCGAGACACGACCTTTCCCCCCGGCGACGTAGAGCCCCAGCTCTGGCCCCATCCCGACCACCGCTTCCTTGACGGCACCGCAGGTCGTCGTCGTGAGCCCGCTCGAATGCCAGTCGAAGCCGAGGACGCAACCGAAGGCTTGGAACCAAAAGGGGTCAGAGAGCCGCCGCAAGACCTCGCCGGCCCCCTGCTCGGTTACGAGATGGGCGAGGATGAGCCGGGAAAGACGGACCATCCGTTCGAAAAGCCAGCGCGGTGCACGGCCCGAATGAAGCGGCAGCTCTGCGGTCCCCGATCGTTGCACGCGCCCAGCATGCCCGCTTGGGTC
>JAMDDF010000003.1:2358-2837 GCA_023489205.1 Actinomycetota bacterium
GCTAGCCGGGGGGGGGCCACGCTCGACACGTCCGCGCGGGCCGTGTCTACTTGGTGAGAACTGCTCGCGTCGTGAAGCAAACGCCTATTGCAGCGTCGCGGAGCCTTTAGAGCTGGGCGGAACCCGGGCCCTAATTGAGCCGACGGCCGTTACCGCCGGGCAACTGAAGTGGCGCCAGCCGCCAAGAACGCGGCAAGGTCGGCACTTCACCCGCGGGCCAGCGGATTGGGAGCGGCCTGTCGTTGCCACAGTAAGGGCACGGCTTTGTCACGGTGACCAAGTCGCCCAAGCGGGCTAAGTAACGCGATTGATGTCCGAGCAGGTCAGCCTCGCGGAACGCGCGCGGCTTGCCACAGCCACCGCAGCGCAAGCGCAGCCACCTCTCATCTCGTGCCACGCGTGAGACGATAGACGGGTCTGGCGTCGCGCGCCAACCGTGAGCACCCCAGGCGGGTAGGCCGCCGCTCCTCGTCGACCAT
>JAMDDF010000072.1:0-3061 GCA_023489205.1 Actinomycetota bacterium
CGCTAGGGACGCTTGCCTGCGGTAGTAGCTGGTGTCCCCAAGATCGCCGTTGTGGTGCCTCCCGTGCCTGGCTCCGCCGGGGAGGTGGACCCGGCTGTCCTCGTCGTGGCGAGAGAGCTTGGCATCCGCGATGTTTTCCGGTCCAACGGCCCCGCCGGTATCGCCGCGCTGGCATTCGGCACCGAGACCGTCCCCAAGGTCCGCAAGGTGGTCGGCCCAGGCAGCCCTGCAGTCACTTGCGCCCAGGTCGAGGTCCAGCGCTACGGCACCGTGACCACTATGCTGCTCGGGCCGAGCGAGAGCTTGATAATTGCGGACGAGACGGCCGATGCCCGCCTCTTGGCAGCCGACTTGCTGAACGAGGCCGAGCACGGGGCTGATTCCCACAGCCTCCTCGTCACCCCGAGCGAGGCATTGCTCGCAGCTGCCCAGGTGGAGGTCGCCAAGCAACTCGCCAAGCTGCCCGAGCCCCGCAGCAGCTACGCGGCGTCAGCGCTGGGCCATAACGGCGGTGCGATCCTGGTCAAGGACTTGGACGAGGCGGCAGAGGTTGCCAACGCCTACGCACCCGAGCACATGCAGGTCGTCGTGGAGGATCCCGACGACCTGTTGGGGCGCCTTAGTAATGCCGGGGAGATACTCGTGGGCCAGTGGACACCTTTCTCAGCGGCGAACTTTTTGATCGGCTGCCCTGCCTCGCTGCCCACCAGCGGCTTTGCCAAGGTGAGCGGGGGTATAACGGCGGAGGCGTTCCGCAAGCGCACAGGGGTAGCGCGGGCCGACCAAAAAGCGCTGGCGCGCATGCGCGCGTCGGTTACGGCCCTGTCGCGCCACGAAGGTTTCCCTGCGCACGAAGCGGCGGTCGAGGTCAGGTTTTCCTGAGCTTCGGCCTGCGTAGCGGGCCCCCCAACGGGCTGGGAGGCGCTTAGCAGGGCCTTTAGGCGAAGATGGTCAAATGCAGGGCACGATCATGGATCTAGAGGAGCTATTGCGGGGGCGCCGGGCGCAGCGGCCACCGGGTTCGTACTCCACTCAGCTTTTCAATGAACCCGAGCGCATCGAGCGCAAGATCATGGAGGAAGCTTTCGAGGTGTGCCTAGAGCTGGGCCGCCCGGAGCTGGACCGCGAGCGCATTGTGGCAGAGGCTGCAGACCTCGTGTTCCACCTGCTCGTTGGGCTAGTCGACGCCGGCGTCAGCTTTGAGGCCGTCGTGGGCGAGCTAGCGAGGCGCAGACGGTGACGGTACGTGTGGCTGTGCCCTCGCGAGGTCGTCTGCGAGACGACGTGGTGGCGTTGCTGGGCGGGGCCGGTTACGGTACGTCCGCCTTTCGGGGGACTGGCGCCCGCGTGCCTTCCGACGGGGTCGAGTTCATCGAGATGCGGCCGAGAGATGCGGCGGCGTGGCTAGCAGCCGGACGTGTGGAAGGTGCCTTCATCTCCACTGACATAGCCCTTGAGGAGGGCCTGGACCACATGCAGGCCATCGCTCTTGGCACGACCCGCTCGGACCTTGTGGTGGCCAGCCGTGACGATGACGGCCGGAGCACTACGACCGACCTGGAAGGGGCGGTCGTGGCTACCCACATGCCTAAAGTGACGGCCGCGTGGTTTGCCGAGCGCGGGGTAGGGATCAAGATCGTCGCCATGGGCGGTGCCCTGGAGGGCGTGTGCGCGGCTGGGCTCGCGGACGCGATCGTCGACCTGCGTGAGACGGGTACCAGCCTGAGCCAGAACCGCCTGCGCGTGCTCGCCACGATGGCGCACTGCGAGGCCCTGTTCGTCCACAATGGCGACTGCGGCTTGGACGACCTGGTTCTTCGGCTAGGGGCGACCCTCGACGCGCGCCAGCAGCGCTACGTTATGTTGCACATACCTCGGGCCAAGCTGGACGAGTTGGTGGCGGTGTTCCCCGGCCTCGCATCGCCTACGGTCCTGCCCCTAGCCGGCCGAGAGGACCTCGTGGCCGTGCACATAGTCGTCGAGGCAGCGTTCTTGTGGGCTCACTTAGGCGAGATCCGCGACGCAGGTGCCACGGGGATCGTCTCGCTCTCGCCCGATGCCCTTTTGCGTTGAGCTCCACCTCGACTGTGGGCAGCACCCTGGGACCACCTGAACTCGTTGGCGGGGGTCAGGTGTACTTCGCTGTCCTCTCGCTGCGCGCGTGAAGGCAATGTCCTCAGAGCCGGTCCGCTTTCGACCGCTTCGGCGACTAGTTCCGCTCTCACTAAAAACGTTGCTGATGGTGCTCTTGTCTTCCAACTCGGGCGGCGGTGATTGTGGCCAAAACAGGTTGCCCCAAAATGTGCGCATCAGTACGTGGCCCGGTCACAGGGTGACCCCGCGGTGGTGGTGGTGGCGGCGGTCGGGGAGGGGGGACTTGAACCCCCGGCCTCCTGCTCCCAAAGCAGGTGCGCTGCCATCTGCGCTACTCCCCGTGGTTATTAGGCAGTTTAGCCGTGATGCCCTGGGCCCGGTTAGCCCGGTTAGGGTTAGCCCAGCGCCGGAGCGTGCAATCTGCTCACGGCTCCTGCTCAGGTTTCGGCCACGCCGGGGCGCGGGACCTGCTCGGTCGGGCACGCAGGCGGGAGGCCGAGGCAGCAGCGGAGGCAGTCGACCAGGAACCCGCTTTGTGGCGGATCCTCGAGCACGACACCGTCGGAGGTGACTGCTTTGCAGTAGGTGCCGTTGTGCCGAGTGACGATGTAGGCCATGCGTATCGTTGTGCGCCGTCGAGTTAGGCGGGCCTCTGAGCGCCCAGGGTGGTGGACAGGGACCGTACGACCGCTGGCTACTACGCCCACAGCGTCCCAGTCGGGGGGCGCAAGCCGGCCAAGGAGGGCGTCGGGCTCCTCGGAGAGGCCGAGGTCAAAAGAGCCTTGGTCATCAGGGTCAGAACGTACGTAAACCCAGGTAGGTTTGCCAGCGGTCGAGACCTGCTCGGCCAAAGCCTGGAAAAGCACCTCTACTAAGTGCTGCCAATCTCGCATGTGACCACCCCCGTGCGCGTGGCTACCAACGACACAATCGAACTTGTGTGTGGGGGGTGGGCAAGTACAGCCCC
>JAMDDF010000072.1:3071-7471 GCA_023489205.1 Actinomycetota bacterium
AGCGCACCCAGGCCTGGGCAGCCAGCTTGGGTTGCCCGCCAAGCGCGCAGCGCACGGTAGGCTCAGCGTCTCATATGAAAGCCGAAGTGGCCCCGCTTGAGGGCAACAAGGTCAAGCTCTCAGTCGAGGTGGACGAAGACGAGGTCGAGCACGCTATTGACGCGACCTTCGAGCGGTTGACGAGGGAGCTCCAGGTGCCTGGTTTCCGTCGCGGGAAGGTCCCTCGCAGGGTCCTCGAAGCGCGCCTCGGCCGGCCGCGTGCCCGCCAAGAAGCCTTGGACAGCCACATACCCGAGTGGTACGCGCGAGCGGTCAACGACAAGAGCGTGGACGTGATCGCCGACCCCGCCATAGAGGTCACGGGTGGCGAAAAGGACGGCTCCCTGTCCTTTGACGCCGTCGTCGAGGTGAGGCCACGGCTTCACCTGGAGGGCTACCGCTCGCTAAAGGTGAAGGTCCCGAGCCCACAGGTGAGCGACGAGGACGTCCAAGCCGAGGTGGACAGGCTCCGGGGCCACTTTGCCGAGCTGGCGGCCGTCGAGCGTGAAGCAAGGGCCGGCGACAGCGTCGTTGTCGACATGACGGCCACCCGGGAGGGCAAGGCGGTGCCGAGCCTCTCCTACACCGACTACTCGGTGGAGCTTGGGTCGGGCAACGACCTGCCTGGCCTAGACGACCATGTCCCGGGGGCCAAGGCCGGCGACACGGTGGCGTTCGACACCGATGTCGGGGGGCCGGTCCACATAGAAGTCGTTGTGAAGCAGGTGCAAGAGAAGGTCCTGCCCGAGGAGACCGACGAGTGGGCGTCGGAAGCCTCGGAGTTCGACACTGTCGCAGAGCTGCGTGAGGACATCCAAAAGAGGCTTTCGGCCGCCAAGCGTTCTTTCGCGGCGGCTGCTTTTCGGGACGGGACCTGGGAAGCCCTCGTGAGCTTGGTCGACGAGGACCCGCCCGCTGCGTTGGTCGACGCCGAGACCAGGCGTATGGCAGAGGCGCTCGGGAGCCGCCTCGACGCTCAGGGCATCCCGCTCCAGCGCTACCTCAATGCGGTGGGCAGCACGGTCGAGCAGGTCGTCGCTGAGCTGCGTGCTCAGGCAGTGCCGGTCGTGAAGGCCGACCTAGCCCTGCGTGCAGTAGCGGACGACCTAGCCATCGAGCCCTCCGAGGCGGACATGGACGAGTTCATGGAGCGGCTGGCCGGGAGGCAGGCAGGTGTTAGCCCGGAAGTTTTCAAGCTACAGGTAGAGCGCGCTGGGCAACGCAAGGCGGTACGCTCGGACTTGAGGAAGAGCAAGGCTTTTGACTGGTTGGTCGAGCACGCCGAGGTGACCGACGAGGAGGGCAACCCCGTGGACCGGGCACTGCTTAGGGCAGAGACAGAGGCGCCAGAGGGGGAGAGCGACGATGGCGAGGGAGGCCCTTTGGCTACAGGTGACCAAGGCGGGCCGGCGAGCCTTGAGCTGGCGAGCGGGTTGCTGGGAGAGGCCCAGCAGACCATGACGGGTGTCACGCTGGCTGGCGCAACCCTTGTGGCAGCAGAGCCTTCTGCTACAACGGGGCCGAACGCGCCTGGTGAGGGAGGGAGCAGGGAGTGAACCGTCTTATAGCCGGTGCGCCCGGTAGCCTTTACGCTGGTCATTACCCTCAGGTGGTTGACCAGTACCACGTTCCGGGGATATTTGAGCAGACCAACCGGGGAGAGCGGGGTTATGACTTGTTCTCGCGGATGCTCGAGGAAAACATAGTGTTCTTAGGTACCCCTATAGATGATTATGTGGCCAATGCAGTGTGTGCGCAGCTGCTCTACCTTGAGTACAAAAACCCGGACAAGGACATCAGCATCTACATCAACTCCCCGGGCGGCGATATCACGGCATTGTTCGCCGTCTACGACACGATGAAGTTCGTGCGCAACGACATCTCGACATTTTGTTATGGGCAGGCAGCCTCGGCGGCGGCGGTCTTGCTTGCCGGGGGCACGAAGGGCAAGCGCTACTCCCTGCCTCATGCGCGCATACTCCTGCACCAGCCCTACGGTGGCGCGGCCGGCCAGGCAGCTGATATCGAGATACAGGCAAAGGAGATCATCCGCATGCGGGACTTGCTCAACGAGATGATCTCCATGGACACGGGCCAGACACTGGAAAAAGTACAGGCCGACACCGATAGGGACTTCATCATGAGCGCCGCGGAGGCCCACGAGTACGGCATTATTGATGAAGTGATCACTAGCCGCGAGTTGTCTGGTGTGCCTCAGGCCGCCGGGGTGGCTTGAGGGACGGGGCAGGGGACTATGGCAAAGTTTGGCGAGTCGAGCGAGCTTGTCAAGTGCTCGTTTTGCGGCAAGTCCCAAAAGCAGGTAAAGAAGCTGATAGCGGGGCCCGGCGTCTATATCTGTGACGAGTGCATCGACCTTTGTAACGACATCATCGAAGAGGAGCTGTCCGAGCCGACCGAGGTCCGTTTCGACGAGCTGCCCAAACCAGCGGAGATCCGCAACTTCTTGGACGACTACGTGGTCGGCCAGGAGAAGGCGAAGAAGATCCTGTCGGTCGCCGTGTACAACCACTACAAAAGGGTCCAGGCGGGCGGGTACAGCGACGGGGACGTTGAGCTCCAGAAGTCCAATATCTTGCTGCTCGGCCCGACTGGGTGTGGGAAGACCTTCCTCGCTCAGACTCTCGCCAAGCTGCTCAACGTGCCGTTCGCCATCGCGGATGCCACAGCGCTCACCGAGGCCGGCTATGTCGGCGAAGACGTCGAGAACATCCTCTTGAAGCTCATCCAAGCGGCTGATTACGACATCAAGAAGGCCGAGACAGGCATCATCTACATCGACGAGATCGACAAGATAGCGAGGAAGAGCGAGAACCCCTCGATCACTAGGGACGTCTCGGGCGAGGGGGTGCAGCAGGCCCTCCTTAAAATCCTGGAGGGCACCACGGCCTCGGTCCCCCCTCAGGGAGGGCGTAAGCACCCCCATCAGGAGTTCATCCAGATCGACACGACCAACGTGTTGTTCATCTGTGGGGGCGCGTTCGCTGGCCTGGAGCGCATCGTGCAGAGCCGGCTCGGTAAGCAGGGGATCGGCTTCCGGGCAGAGATACGCAGGGCGCACGATACTGATGACGACGAGCTGTTTGCTCGCGTGCTGCCCGAGGACCTTCTAAAGTTCGGCCTGATCCCTGAGTTCGTAGGGCGGCTCCCGGTGATCGGGACGGTGTCCAGCCTGGACAAACAAGCCCTAGTGCGTATCCTTACCGAGCCCAAAAATGCTCTGCTCAAGCAGTACCACAAGGTCCTTGAGCTAGACGGTGTGGAGCTCGAGTTCATGCCTGACGCCCTCGAAGCAGTTGCCGAGCAGGCGATGTTGCGGGGTACCGGTGCCCGGGGGCTGCGGGCGATCTTGGAGGAAGTGCTCCTTGAGGTCATGTACGACCTCCCGAGCCGCTCGGACATAGGTAAGTGCGTGATCGACCGCTCGGTAGTGCTTGAGCGGGTCGCCCCGACCCTGGTGCCTCGTAGCGAAGCTGTCCACCGGGAGCCTCGCCGGCGGGCTGCGAGCTGAGGCGTTACCAGGAACCCATGGCGGTGGGGGCAGAAACCTTCGACGTCTACCTAAGCTTGAGGGTGAGACTTTGGGGATGAACTTCGGTGAAGCCCTCGCGTGGCTGGACCGTCACCAAAACTTGGAGCGCATGCTCGGTGACCCGGTCCTGCGGGCCCCCAAGCCCCAACGCATACGCAGCTTCATGTACCAGCTCGGGGACCCGCAAAACAGCCAGCCTGTTGTGCACCTGACCGGCACCAACGGCAAGACGTCCACCGCGAGGGCGCTCAGCCAACTGTTCATGTCGAAGGGCCTCAGTGTGGGTACCTTCACGAGCCCGCACTTGGAGCGCATTAACGAACGGATCTCAGCCAACCTGGAACCAGTTTCTGATGGGGAGCTGGCGGAGCTGCTCTCCTCAGTGGCCTTGGCCGAGCGGGCCTTGGTCCACCAAGGAGGTGCTGAGAGCCTCAACTGGTTTGAGTGCCTGACCGCCGCGGGGTTTAGCTTCTTCGCTGACAAGCCCGTCGATGTCGCTGTGGTAGAGGTGGGCATGGGGGGGCGCTGGGATGCCACCAACGTGGCCGACGGCACCGTTGCCGTGGTCACTAACATCTCGCTTGACCACACCGAGATACTGGGGCCGACTAGGGAGCACATAGCCCGTGAAAAGGCCGGGATAGTGAAACCTGGTGCCACACTTGTGCTGGGTGAGACCGACCCTGAGCTTTACCCGGTCTTTGCCGCTGAGGGCCCCGCCACGCTTTGGTTGGCGGGCCGGGACTTCGATGTCGAGTCCAATGCCCTCGCGCTTGGCGGACGGCTCATGGACCTGCGTACGCCCGGAGCA
>JAMDDF010000072.1:7481-14815 GCA_023489205.1 Actinomycetota bacterium
TCTTATGAAGGGGTCTACCTGCCTCTCCACGGGCGCTACCAGGCGCACAACTTCCTCCTCGCTCTGGTCGCGGCCGAGGCTTTTTTCGGCAAGCCCCTGGAGGCGGACCTCGTGATGTCTGCGGCGGCTGAGGTGCGCTCGCCCGGGCGCATGGAGGTAGTTGGCCAGCACCCCCTAGTGCTCCTCGACGGCGCGAAAAACCTGGCTGGCGCCCTTTGTGAGTCCGCAGCCGTGTCTGAGGAGTTCGGCGAAGGGCTGCGGCGGGTCATGGTCGTGGGGATGCTCCGAGGAAAAGACGCCAGGGAGATGCTGCTCGCGCTCGATGCCCCCAAGGCTGAGCTGGTGGTCACTTGCCCTGCTCCATCACCGCGTAGCCAGCCAGCCGAGGCGCTGGCTGAGGCTGCTCGCTCGCTCGGCTGTCGAGCGGTGGTGGCAGGGTCGGTTGGGGAGGCTCTCACGCTGGCGCTGCGTGAGGCGGGCGAAGACGGCATGGTGGTGGTCACAGGTTCGCTCTATGTGGTCGGAGAAGCTCGGAGCACGCTGAGGGCTTCGAGTGCTCGCCTGGGGCCGCCGGGAGGCCCGGGATCGCCGACAGAGCGAGTGCGTTGGGCCCAGTAACATCTCTCGCTCGTGGAACCCCAAGGGATGTCAGCTCGAGAAATGACCCTCGTTATCTGCAAGCCAGACGCGGTCGCGCGCGGCCTTGTCGGGGAGATCCTGGGTCGCTTCGAGCGGCGTGGGCTCGAGCTACTTCGTGTAGAACTGCGCTCGATCGATGCGGCGACGGCGGCCGCCCACTACGCGGAGCACGAGGGCAAGCCGTTTTACCAGAGCTTGATTAGCCATATCACCTCTGGCCCAGCACTGCTTGCGGTCGTAGGTGGCCCCGCTGGCACTTGGAAAGTCGTGCGCCAGATGATGGGCTCGACCAACCCGTTGGAAGCTGCACCGGGCACGATCAGGGGGGACTTAGGTATCGACATGACTGCAAACCTGATCCACGGGAGCGACAGCGCTGGCTCGGCGCAGCGCGAGGTTGCCCTTTTTTTCCCAGAGCTTTGAGAGCTGTCCCGGTAAACTGGGCCGGCATTAGGGGCCCCTCCCCCAAAGGGGGGCTGGCACTCGCCCTCTCCCCGAGTTAGCCTTGGGGGGTCCGGCCCTTGCCCAAGCGAGGAGGCTTCGTGGCGCGCGACAGACTGTTCTCATCTTTCCGACGGGGCCTTGCTGTAGACCTCGGGACGGCTAATACCCTTGTTTACCTCCAAGGCCGTGGGATAGTCCTAGACGAGCCCTCGGTGGTGGCGATCGATGCCAGGGACGGCCGACCGCTGGCCGTCGGCTTAGAAGCCAAACGCATGATCGGTCGCACGCCGGCGCACATTACGGCGGTGCGGCCCCTGCGTGATGGGGTGATCGCTGACTTTGAGATTTGCGAGAAAATGCTCGGTTATTTCATTCGCCGTGTGCACCCGAGCAGACTTTCCAAGCCTGACATGGTGATCTGTGTGCCCTCGGGGGTCACGGGCGTGGAAAAGCGTGCGGTTATGGACGCCGCAGAGGCGGCTGGTGCTCGTCAAGCTTGGATAATCGAAGAGCCGATGGCCGCGGCCATCGGCGCCGGCCTCCCGGTGCACGAGCCGACCGGCAACATGGTCGTGGACATCGGCGGAGGCACGACGGAGGTTGCCGTTATATCCATGGGCGGCATAGTCACGAGCCAGTCGGTGCGCATAGCGGGCGACGAGCTTGACGAGGCCATCATCCAGTTCATCAAAAAGGAGTACAGCCTTGCCCTCGGTGAGCGCACGGCGGAGGAGATCAAGATCGCGCTGGGGTCCGCCTGCACGCTCCAACAGGAGGTGAGCGCCGAGATCCGCGGCCGTGACCTCATAACCGGGCTCCCTAAGACGATCGTCACGACCACAGAAGAGATCCGCGACGCCATTGAAGAGCCGGTCGCCGCCATCGTCGACGCCGTCAAGGTGACGCTCGACAAGACGCCCCCCGAGCTCGCAGCAGACATCATGGAGCAGGGGATAGTCCTGACTGGGGGGGGAGCGCTCCTCCATGGCCTCGACGCCCGCCTCGCGGCGGAGACCGGCATGCCGATCGTTATAGCGGACAACCCGCTTCAGTCGGTGGCGTTTGGGAGCGGGCAGTGCTTGGAGCAGCTCGGGGTGCTCTCAGACGTGCTCATGACGAGCTCTCGGTAACGGGTAGGCGCGTTTGGCTGGGAGCCGACGCCCCCGGGGGCGGTTCCTTTTGCTGTTGCTCGTGCTCCTTGGTGTGACTTTGGTGACCTTGAGCGAGCGGACGAGCACTGCGCACTACTTTGACAGGGCTCGCTCGTTGGCGAGGGAGGTTGCCCACCCGTTCCAGTCGGGGGTCCACACGGCCTTGCAGCCGGTGGGGGACTTCATCTACGGGGCGCTACAGTACCGTTCGCTCGAAGCCCAAAACCGAGAGCTCCGCCAGGAGCTAGAGCGTGCCCAAAACACCTACGCCCAGGCCTTGAGCGCTGAGCAAGAGGCCGCGCAGGTGCTTGCCGAGGAGCACTTGAGCTTTGTCGCCAACATCCCGAGCGTGGCAGCCGAGGTAGTGCAGGTCGGCAGCTCCAATTACGAGGAGACAGTGGAGATCGACCGGGGTAGTGCCAACGGGGTGGCGGTCGGCCAGCCGGTCGTGTCGGCTGGTGGCCTGGTTGGCAGCGTCACGTTGGTGTCGGCTCACCTGGCGACGGTGACCCTGGTCAATGACCCGACCTCGGTCGTTGGGGTGCGGGACGTGCGCAGCGGTGCGATCGGGGCCGCCAAGGGGGAGGGCCAGGGCTTCGACCTGCAAGTTGAGGACCTCAATGTCGGCGACGCCGTGAAGCGGGGCGACAAGATGGTAACTAGCGGCCTGTCCCTCGAGGCGTTCCCAGCAGGGATCCCCGTCGGGACCGTGGCCTCGGTGTCCTCGTCGCCCGGCGCGCTCCAGCTCAGTGTGTCCCTCCGGCCCTTGGCCGACCTCTCGAACCTCCAGTTTGTGCGGGTGCTGCTGTGGTCGCCGCAGGGGGGCTGACCCAGTTGGGGGCCCAGTTGGGGGCCCAGTTGGGGGCCCAGTTGGGGGCTAGGTAGTGCTTTCGCCCGGGGAGCGCACCGCCGTCAAGGTCCTCGCCCTGCTCGCTGTGGGGATCCTCGCCCAGACGACGTTCGCAAGCGGTATGCGCGTGGACGGGGTGGCTCCAGACTTCATGATGTTGCTGGCCGTGTGCGCGGGCTTCTCCGGTGGCCCGGACCGGGGAGCGGTGGTCGGTTTCGGGGCCGGTCTGGCAAGCGACCTGTTCCTCCAAAGCACTCCCTTTGGGCTGTCGGCCCTCGCGGGCTGCCTTGTCGGTTTCGCCGTGGGGTGGGGGAGGGCCAACATCCTCACTACCAGGTACTTGCTGGGCCCCTTTGTAGCTGCCGCCGGGACGGTTGTGGGCGTTGGTGTTTTCGTGGTCCTCGGCTACATCGTCGGCCAGCAGCAGCTGGTGGCGGGGGGCGAGGCCCGCCTGGTCCAGGTCGCCTTCATCGAGGCTGTCTACTCGGCTATTTTTTCTTTTCCTGCCATCGCCCTCATGAGCTGGGCGCTCGGTGTGCGTAGCGAGGTCGTGGGCGCGCACGACACCGTGGCCGGGGCCGCGCCCGATGCCACGAGGAGGCGACGCCCTTCAGGGGCTAGGTACCGGCGCAGGAAGAGGACGACGCGCTCAACGGCCTCCGGGGCGCTACGGTGAGGGACCGGTGGCGAGTCCAGTAGTGCCGGGCGCGAAGGGCGCGAACTCCCAGAGGGTCCGCGCCTTGGCGGTGATCGTCGTGGTCGTTTGCCTGTTTGCCACGCTCGTGGGGCGGCTTTGGTACCTCCAGGTCGCCGACGCCAACGTGCCGGCGGCGCAACAGGCAGTCAGCCAAGGCTTAGAGACCATTTACATCCCCGCCCCAAGAGGCGACATATTCAGCCGCGATGGGGCCCTTCTTGCTGGCAACCACATCGAGCAGGTGGTAGAAGTGCAGCCCGACGCCGTTACCGAGCACCCGGCCATCGTCGGCGAGCTCGCTGCGGTGCTCGACGAGCCCGTAAAGACGATCAGAGCAGCGATCGACAACCCCCAGTACTCCCCCTACCAGCCAGTGCCGGTGGCAGAGGGCGTGAGCACTTCGGTCGCGCTTTCGATCTCGGAGCACCAGCAGCTCCTCCCCGGCGTGACCGTGGCGGCCCAACCTGTGCGCTATTACCCCTATGGCTCCCTCACGGCCAACATCGTGGGCTACGTCACCCAGATCACGGGGAAGGAGTACAGCGCTAACAAGGACCAGATGTGCGCCAAGGGTATCCCCTGCTATACGCCGACTTCCCAAGTCGGCCAGGCAGGCGTCGAAGCGAGCTTGGAGCAGTACCTGCGTGGCGTCCCGGGCAAAGAGGTGCTCGACGTAAATGCCCAGGGCCAGGTGCTCGGCGTAGCCAGTTACACGCCCCCGGTGCCGGGCGACAACATCGTGCTTTCGATCTCTTTGGCAGACCAAAAGGCCGCCATGACCGCGCTCGAGGACTGGACCAGGAACGCCCGGACCATGGTCGGCTTTACGAGCTTTCACGACTACCGAGCTCCAGCTGCCGCCATGGTCGTGGAGGACCCCCGCAACGGCCAGCTCCTTGCGCTCGCAACCTACCCCGATTACAACGACAACAACTTTGTCGGCGGCATCAGCTACAAGAAGTGGGCGTACTACAACAACCCGGCCAACAACTACCCCCTGGAGGACCGACCAGTGTCCTGGGCGGGCGCGACCGGTTCCACGTTTAAGCTGATAACGGCCACAGCGGACCTCGACTACGGCATCAGGGGCCCCTACCAGCTGTACCACGACGTCGGCGGCATTACTGTCGGGGGCCAGTTCTTCCGCGACAACGCCGGTATCGCAGCGGGGTACGTAGACCTCCAGCAGGCCATCACCATTTCTGATGACGCTTACTTCTACTCCCTCGGCTACGACATGTGGAAGCTGTGGGCCGGCTCCAAGGGCCACCCTGAGTACTTGCAAAAGATCGCTTCGGAGTACGGCCTCGGCCACTACAGCGGTGTCCAGCTCCCCGGCGAGGCGCCCGGCCTAGTACCGAGCCAGCAGGTCTTTACCAAACAGCACGACCAGTACCCAAAGGCCTACCCCAACTCCTACTTCGACCCCGGCCAGGAGATCCAAGAGGCGATCGGCCAAGGTGAGGACGAGGTGACCCCCCTCCAGCTCGCTGACGCCTACTCCGCGTTCGCCAACGGGGGCACCCTGTACGTGCCTAAGATCGCTCTTGCGGTCGAAGAGCCCGGCACGGGCGGCAAGCCGAACGGCAAGATCGTGAAGCTTTACGCGCCACAGGTGAAGGACCACGTGCAGATGCCGAGCGCGCAAGACAGGGCGGTCATGATCTCGGGGTTCGAGGGCGTTACCGCCAACCCCCAAGGGACCGCTTACGGCGCCTTCACGAGGTTCCCCCTTTCGCGCATCCCCGTCGCCGGCAAGACCGGTACAGCCCAGGTCGGGCCAAACTACTCCCAGGTCGGCTGGCCCAAGTACGTCCAAAACACCTCGGTCTTTTCGAGCTTTGCGCCAGCTGACAACCCGCGCTTTGTGGTGGACGCGTTTTTTGCGCAGGCGGGCTACGGGGCCTGTGCCGCCGCACCCGCAGTCGTGCAGGAGTACTACACGCTCTTTGGCCTTGCCAAGCAGGGGAGCCTCCCGGCAAGTGTCACCTCGACCCTCCCACCTGGCTGCTGATGGCGCTGACCGTACCCGCCACTGGTAGGCCGACCCTCCCACCGCCCCCGCCGTCGAGCGCGCCGCCGGCGCCCCGCAGGGCCGTTGTGAGCCCTGCCTGGAGGCACTTTGACCCCTTGCTGGTTCTCGCGAGCACCGCTGTGACCCTCGTCGGGATCCTGATGGTGTACTCCGCCACCAGGTACCCCGAGGAGCTCGCCGGCGGCAACCCCAAGTACTACCTCGAGCGCCAGGCCATCTGGGCCGCTGTAGGTGTTGCCGCCTTTGTGGCCACACTCCTGTTCGACTACAAGCGGTACTTGTTGTGGGCGCCAGTGCTGTACGGGGGGACGATCCTGGCCCTGGCAGCCGCCATAGTTATAGGGCATCGGATCCTGGGTGCTCAATCGTGGATCCAGGTAGGGCCGTTCCAGTTCGAGCCGTCGGAGTTTGCCAAGATCACATTGATCTTGTCTTTGACGGCGCTGCTCGCAAGCCGCAAGGGGCAACTTTCGCTCAAGTCGCTCTTCCTCGTGCTCGGCCTCGCGGTGGTCCCGTTTTTGCTCATCTTCAAAGAGGACGCCCTTGGCAGCGCCATCGTCCTTGGGGTCGTCCTGGTCGGGATGTTGCTCATGGGTGGGGCCAGGGGCCGCCACATGGTTGTGCTCAGCGTCTTGGCCATCGTCGCGATCGCCGGGGTGCTGCAGTCGGGGCTCTTGAAGCAGTACCAGAAGGACCGCCTCACGACGTTCCTGGACGCTCCGAGCGGCCTGTCCCAAAGCGTTGGAAGCAGCTCGAACCCCTACGCGCAAACTATCGAGTACAACCTCGACCAGTCCAAGGCGGCGATAGCCGACGGTGGCTTCTACGGCAAGGGCCTGTTCCGCGGGCACCTGACAGACCTGTCCTACGTCCCCAACCAGTCCACCGACTTCATCTTCACCGCCGCGGCAGAGCAGTTCGGCTTCGTCGGCTCCGCTCTTTTGCTTGCCTTGTTTGCCCTGATCGTCTGGCGCACCTGGCGAGCAGCCACGCTGGCGCGCGACATGGCCGGCACGCTCATCTGTACGGGCGTGCTGTGCATGATCATGTTCCAGGTCTTTGAGAACGTCGGGATGACCATGGGCATAATGCCGGTGGCAGGTATCACGCTGCCCTTCATGAGCTATGGGGGCTCTGCCATGCTCGTTGACTGGATCGGCTTGGGGCTCGTCCAAAACGTGAGGATGCGCCGGTTCGGCTGAACAGTTCAGGCAGCCTTCAGCTGGCGCTTAGCCAGCCTTTAATCGCTTGGGAGGTCACGGCGGGCTCCTTGGGTACAATCGCGAGTGAGATGACCTCGTACAGGCTGGCCTTGTGGTTTTGTGGGCTGGCCGCGGCCGGCGCCGGAGCGGGTTGATGAGGCCGCTGAGGGGAGTGCCTGCGCAGGCGGGGGCCAAGCCCCACGAGACGAGGGATCCGTGTCCTGGCCTGGACTGGCGCTCTGGTTGTGAGCGCCGCCTTACTAGCGCAGGGACGTCTCTGGGCGATAGCTCACAGGTTTTTACCCCTATGACCTCA
>JAMDDF010000106.1 GCA_023489205.1 Actinomycetota bacterium
CAGCCCGGGCGAGGATTTCGACGAGCGGCTTCACTGGGTCCGTGTCAGCCCGGAGCCGTTGGCTCGTGGCGGCCGAGAGGATCCGCGCCTCCAGGCCAGTTTCCACGGTCTTCAGGGTTTCTGGGCTGGGTGGGGTCAGCTTGGCTATCCGGTAGGCGACCTCTCCGCGCGACGCCTCGGGAAGCTCACGGAGGAGCGCCAAAGCCCGTTCTGCAGGCAGTTTGGAGAGCACGAGGGCGATGGTCTGGGGGTGCTCGCGCGAGAGGATCGACGCGGCGACCTTCGCGTTGAGGGACGTAAGCGCCCGGAAGTGCGTGCCGAGCTGGGAGCCGCCTATGCGCGACAGCAGGGCCTCTGCCTTGGCGTTGCTGCCGAGCGCCTCTGCGAGCAAGCCCTTGGCAACTTCGACACCGCCCATGGCAACGCGCGCCTGCTTTTGCATCTGGGCGATGAACTCCTTCATCACCTGGTTGATCACGGGCTCGTTCACTGGACCGAGGTTCGCGATCTCGGCCATTACCCGCTCGACTTCTTCCTCGTTGAGCGACTTAATGATCCGAGCGGCGCGCTCTTGGCCGAGCGATACGAGAAGTAGGGCGGCTTTTTTGGCCCCGGTTAGTTGCTGGGTGGCAGTATCGGCCATCTCTTGGTCCCTTACTCGCGTTCTGCCTATTTATCGCTCGGGCTTGCCTCGAGCCAGGCCCGGAGCATTTCTGCTATGCGCTCGGGCTCGTGCTCGATCATCTGGCCGATCTGGTCGACTTCTGCTTGGAGGCCGGGGGATGCCGGGACGGGCTCCATGAGGGCAGGTGCGGGTACGGGCAGCGCGATCGTCGGGTCGGCTTCCCCATATTCCGCTTCACCGGCCTCGAGCTCGAGCTGGTCGTAGGAGGAGGGCAGCGCGAGAGGCTGGCGGGTCGTCTTGGTCACCCGCCTTATTGCGAAGGCTAGGAGGGCGAGCACCACGAGGACGATGATCGCGTCTCGTGCCTCGTTCATAAGCGTGGCCTTCTTGCTGGCACTTTGTTGCGCCTTTAGCTGGGCAGCCTGGGCCTTGGCGGCGCTTTGGTTGAAAGGCACGAAGGCCACCTGGATCGTGTCGCCCCGGGCCGGCACTAGGCCGGCTGCCGCAGTGACGAGGTTTTTTATCTGGGTACCGGAGACCCCCTTCACGGACTTGTTCACGACCACGGCGACCGAGAGGCGCTGGATCGCACCCGGCGCGGAGTTGACGGTCTTGGTCACCTGGCTCACGACGTTTTGCTGGGACGCGCCGGTCTGGGTGTAAGTGGGCACGGTGGTCGCGGTCGCCGGGACCGTGGTGGTGACGGCCGCTTTGGCACCCTTGGCACCCTTTGCACCCTTTGCCGGGACGGCCGTCGTGGTCGTGGCCGGCAGGGTGGTGGCGCCCACGCCGAGGATGCCACCGGCTGCTTGGCTCGCGCTGGGGCCGGTGTAAACCTGCTTGGAGCTTGCCTGCTGGACGGGGATCGGGGGTTGGTGGTTCGGGTTGTAGATCTGGCTCTGGGTCTGGGTCTGGTCGAAGTTGAGCTGCGCGTTGGTCTGGACCACGACGTTGCCTGGTCCGAGGACTGTGGCAAGCATGTTTTGGAGCGAACTGTCGAGGCTCTCCTGGTAGGCCTGCGTCTGCTGCTGCTCGATGGTGGTCCCGGCTACGGCGCCGGCGTTTGTACCGGGCGCGTTGAGCACGTTTCCGTTTTGGTCGACGACGGTCACGTCGGTGGGGGAGAGCCCTTCAATGCTCGAAGCGACGAGGTGTACGATCGCTTGGACTTGCTCGGCCGAGAGGGTGACGCCTGGCTGGAGGTTTACGAGGACCGAGGCGCTTGGTTGGTTGGCGCCGGTGGAAAACAAGCTTTGCTGCGGGATCACCACGTTTACGAGTGCCGACGTGACGCCTGTTATCGATTCGATCGTCGCCTCGAGCTCGTCGGAGACGGCCTGCTGGTATTCGATCTGTTGCTGGAACTGCGATGTCGTGACGCCGGCGCTGTCGAGCAAGCTGTAGCCCTGGTTGCCGGTCGAGGGCAGGCCCGAGGCTGCCATGTCAAGGCGTTGCTGGTAAACGTCGGCTTGGGGCACGAGGATCTGTTGGCCGTTGTCTGCCAGCCGGTAGGGGATCTTGTTCGTGGAGAGCTTCTGGGTCATCGACGCCGCGTCTTGTGATGAGAGGTTGGAAAAAAGGGGCACGTAACTAGGTTTGGCAGCCCATGACATGAAGAGGTAGCCACCGATGACGATGCCGAGCACGGCGATCGCGAGCGTGGCCTTCTGGCCGGAGGAGAAGCCGGCCATCACCTCCTTGGCGCGGTCCTTCGCGCGCCCGAGCGAGCCGGAGGCGAGCGAGCCCGCTTTGGGGCCAGGCACGCCTCCGGCGCTCAGTGGTGCTGTCACAGTTGCATCCCCATGATCTGCTGGAAGGCCTGGAGGGCGTTGTTGCGCACGGCCACGGTCAGCTGGGTCTGGAGGTTGGCTTCATTGGCAGCCACCATGTAGTCCGAGACGTTGGTGAGGCCCCCCGTCGCTGCCTGGGTCGCGAGGCTGTTGGCGGTCGCGTCGGAGGACTGGACGGAGGAGAGCGCGTTGCCGAGCACGTTCGCGAAGCCGCCGGCGGTGCCTGACGCTCCGGTTGCTTGGCCCATGGCCGGGGTCGGGGCTGTGGGTGTGGTAGGTGCGATTGCCGCCGCCCCGATGGCTGAGATGGGGAGGATGCTCATGCCTTCAGCCCCAGCGCAGCCTGGTAGGCCTGCTCGGCCTGGCTTATGGT
>JAMDDF010000017.1 GCA_023489205.1 Actinomycetota bacterium
CCGTCCCGGTCGCGGAACTGGTAGCTCCCGGGCGCGTCGGGTATGGCGCCGGCGGGCGGGCGTTCGAGCATGGTCCCATTTTGGCGCCGCCCACGCGCCCACCGGCGCCCGCCATCTCGCCCCCCCCGACCACCTCAACTTCACAAGACCATAACTTCACAAGACCATCACAGCTCCCACGAGAGCGCCTCATAAACGTCAACGACTATTTGTACGAAACCACCCGAGGCAAACCAAGGAGGGCTAACCAGATGGACAACGAGCAACTCGGCTTGCGAGGCCGGCGACGGTGGCTCGGCGGTGCGGCGGCGCTTTCGCTCGGGCTGGCGACCGGCGCTGGCTCGCTCGCTCTCACCTCTGCCCCGGCCGCCGCCCAAGGCAAGCCGGGTACCCCGCCCGCAGTCACGGTCCCACTCTTCCGCGGGTCGCTCGCCGCAGTAAAGGCCTGGGCGGCCAACCGGATAACGGTCCGGGCCCGTTCGCTCGACAAAGCGATAGCCGAGGTCCAGTCCTATTCGTTCCTCGGCTCCGACCAGGCGACCATGGTCGGCAAAATGCAGTCCGACATAAGCGGGCTGCAGGCTTTGGACGCCAAGATCCAATCGGACACCACCATCGCGCAGGCTGTAGCCGACGCCAGCACTATATTCACCGGCTTTCGCGTGTACTACCTGGTGCTCCCGGCCGACAGCCTGGTGGTCAACGTCGACCACGTCGACAACATCTTGGTCCCCGACCTCAACACCAATATCTCGGGGGTCCAGGCCGACGAGAACTCCTCCAACCAAGCCGTGATCGGGCCGCTGCTCGCGGACATGCAGCACGAGGTCCAGGTGGCGTCGTCCGCGACATCGGGGCTTGCGGCCCAGTTGCTCAGCTTCACGCCGGCGGACTGGAACTCCAACCATGAACTGCTCGAGCCCGCCCGTTCCTCCGTGGCCTCGGCCATCTGGGCCGCCGAGCGCTACTACTACCAGGCGGTCCGCTACCTCTACCACCACCCGACCACCACCACGACGTCGACGAGCGTGCCCACCCCGACGAGCACCGAGCGGGGCCGTCTCGCAGCCATCAAGGCAAGGGCGTCTCGGGACATATCCCGGCGGGTCGCGTCGCTAAACGCCGCGATCGCCGTCGTCCAGTCGAAGTCCTACCTCGGCTCCGACCAGGCGACCCTCGTGAGCATCATGCAGGCTGACCTGGCGGACCTGCAGGCTGTCGGCACGAAGATCGCCTCGGCCACCACCGTCGGGGAAGCTCTCGCCGACTACGACAGCATTTTCACCGAGCTACGGGTCTACTATCTCGTCGTCCCGGTCGTCCAAGACGTGATCCGCGTCGACTACATGGACAACGTGGCTGTCCCCGCCCTCAACCAGGAGGTCAGTTCGCTACAGGGCCAGGTCAATTCCTCCAACCAGGGCGTGCTCGACCCGCTCGTCTCCGACATGGAAGGGCAGGGCCAGGTGGTAACGGCGGCGACCTCGGGGCTCTCGGCCCAATTGCTCACCTTCACACCGGCAGAGTGGAACGCGAACCACGCCTTGTTCGCCGGCGTCAACGCCAACATCGTCACCTCCAACCGAGCGCTCTCGACGGCGAACAGGGACTACCAGAGGGCGCTCGCCTATCTCCGCCACGGGCTCGGTGGCAAGGACCGCGCACCCAAGCAAGCGCCCAAGCCAAAGCCCGACCGGGACCACCGCGGACGGAGCCGCTGAGCGGGCCGCTGAGCGAGCGACTCGAAACCCTAGACGTCCCACCGTGAGGCGGTACGCCAAGCGAGCCCCCCGGGTACCGGAGCCCGGGGGGCTCGCTTTTTGGGCGGCGCCGGCCGAGATGGGCCCGCGGGCCGAAGGTGGGCCGGCGGTGGGCCGGCGGGCGCGGGGCCAGTCGTTGTCCCGTTTGGTAGTTTGCCATTTAGCACATCGTCGACCGGTACACTGGAGGCTCTCGTTGCCCGGATGCGCGACGGCATCAACGTCGTGCTGATCTCGCCTCGACGGTACGGCAAAACTTCGTTGCACAGAGCCGCTCGAGCGCGCCTGGCTGCATCTCGTCCGCCGGCCGCCGTCGTCGAGGCCAACCTGCTGCACGCCGGCAGCCGCTCGCGCTTCGCTGCGCTCTTGGCTGGCGCAGCGTTCCAAATCCGCGGCGCCCGATGGGCACGAGCACGCCAGACCGTCCCAGAGTTCGTCCGGCGGTTGCGAGTAACCCCCACGGTCAGCTTCGACCAAGCAGGGAACCCGCGCTTCGGCGGGCGCAGCGTCCGCAAGACCTTGCTCCCCTTGCTCGACAACGACGACGTGGTCCAAAGGGACGGGGCGATGATCGTGGCCGACCCCTTCTTCGCCGCGTGGCTACGCGGCGCAGGCTGACGCCACGCTCTCTAGCCCGGCCTACTTGATGGTCCTCCGACGCAGGTTCCAGAAAGGGCGTTGAGCGACTTTACTCGCAACTGGCCTCAGGACCGCCGGCCTCGGACCGGGCCGCGCCCGTGCCCGTAGTGAAGGGCGGGGCCCGACCTGCCCAAGGACGGCTCAGCTGAACTTGGCGCCCGCGAGGACAGGTTCCAAGAACTTCGCCGTATAGCTGTCGGCGCACTTGGCGACCTGCTCGGGGGTGCCGGCGGTGACCAGCCGCCCGCCCCCGTCGCCACCCTCGGGGCCGAGGTCTATTATCCAGTCGGCCGTCTTGATGACATCCAGGTTGTGCTCGATCACTATCACGGTGTTGCCCTGGTCCACCAGGCGTGCGAGCACCCCGAGCAACTTGCGCACGTCCTCG
>JAMDDF010000049.1:0-711 GCA_023489205.1 Actinomycetota bacterium
GAGCGCTCCGAACTGAGCCTGGTCGCGGCTCGCGACGAGGGCGCCGGTTGGCAGGGCGCAGCGGTTTGGCTCCAGGTGGCCGAACGGCGCCTGCAGGCCGCGCGAGTGCGGGTCACGCTGGCCCACAAGGCCGAGGCGGGGGCGAGGAAGACCCTCGTGCTGGCGCGAGAAGGGCTGGCCAGGTCGCACACGGCGCTCCTGGCTGCGCGGACCTGGGCCACGGTCCCGGGACGAGCGCCGGCGCAGCCGGCGCGACTGCTGCTGGTGCTCGAGACGGGCCACCCGGCGAGCGGTGGGCTGGGAGCCCGGGAAGGCGCAGGGAAAAGCGGCCGGCGGGTGCTCGTGGCGGGAGATCTGGCCGGTGCCGCCGAGCGGCCCGCCCGAGCGCCAGCGGTGCCCACGCAACCGGCCGGCCCCCCGAGACCCGGCTCCGCCTACCTCTATATTGGTGGTCCCACCATCCTCGGGCGTCCCGTGCTGTCGGCCGGTGAGATCGCTCAATGGTTCGCCTCGACCCAGGCCGTGGCCAACACGACGGTCCCGATCAACACTCTGGTGGGCTACTACATGGACGCCGGCGAGCTGGTCCCCGACGAGGTGACGATCGCCATCCTGGGCCACCGGCTGGAGGCCAAGGACGCGGCCTCAGGTGCGCTTTTGGACGGCTTTCCCCGCACCGAGGTCCAGGCGCAGGCGCTGGACCGCCTGCTC
>JAMDDF010000049.1:721-2765 GCA_023489205.1 Actinomycetota bacterium
CTACTACATGGACGCCGGCAAGCTGACCGGCGTCCGAGGCGACCTGGCGTTCGCCCAGTCGGTGGTGGAGACGGGTGGTTTTTCGTTCCCTTCCGATGGGCAGGACCCGGCCAAGTACAACAACTTCGCCGGGATCGGCGCCTGTGACAAGTGCAAGCACGGCTGGAAGTTTTCCTCGGCGCGCGCCGGGGTCATCGCCCAGGAGCGCCTGCTCAGCCAGTACGCGGCAGCGGCCGGTCGCCACGGCTCACCTGGCGGGCCTGTCCCCGGCCAGGGCGTCGTAGGTTGCTGCCAGACGTGGATGTCGCTCGGGGGCGTGTGGGCGAGCAACCCTGACTACGGCTACGACATCCTGTCGGTGTACAAGGAGATGCTCGACTGGGTCATCGGGCAGGACTTGCAGACGAGCGGGCTGGTGCCGGCGTCGTCGGAGGCGTCGAGGTTGCTTCGGGGCGGCCTCAGGGCCTAACCGACTTGCGAGATACGGGCCAGCACCCAGTCCTGGGCACCCGAGGTGACCGAGACCTTGCAGTAACGGCACACGCCGGCGAGGTCGGTGTCGAGGGGTGCGCCGCAGTTGGGGCACTTGGAGCCGATCGTCGTGCCGCCTTCGGGGGTCCGCGCGCTGGAAGAGCGACGGAAAGTCCAGTCCTCTTCCCACGGCTTTACCTGGGTGTCACCCCGCAGCACGCGCCCGCTCGCCTCGTCGACGTCGTAGTCGGTGCTCGCTGCCACGATGCGCACGGTCAAGGTGTCAAAGCCTGCCTCGGAACTGGCAGCCACCGGCCAGATGTTGGACACGGCCAGGTAGTCCAGCATGTTGCGCTTGTGGGCATCGATGTAGGCCTGGACCTGCGCCCGGTGCGAGGACCACAGGTCGTCGGCCATCACCTGGCGGGCGACTTCGGGCTTCCTCTCGCTCCAGGCCTGCTCCACGAGGAAGAAGACCCGCTGTACCCGCTCGGTGAACTGTTCGAGGTTGAAGCCGGGGTCGTGGGCCTTGATGGCTGCGAGCCCGGCGTCCACGGGGCTCTCTGCCTGCACCGCCCGGGCGTGGCGCTCGGGGAAGAGCTCGCCCGGGACGCTCGCCGCCGCCGGGCGCTGGTCGCTCATCCACTCGTCCCAGCCCCCGTTGGCATCGTCGGGCCACGCCCCCTCCGCGCCGGCCAGCCTCTCGCCCACACCTCGCCCGCTCCCGGCCGGTATAGAGCCGTCCGCGTTCGCCCCAGCTGTCGCCCAGCCGCCACCCGCCGGCCCACCACCCGCCGGCCCGCCACCGGCTGGCCCGCCACCCGCCGGCCCACCACCCGCCGGGGCGCCGCTCGGCCAAGCACCCCCTCCGGCCGGCCCGCCACTGCCGGGCCAGGTGGTCGCGCCGGGGTCATGGCCGCGCGACCCACCCGCCGGCCAGCTCCCCGACGTGCCCGTACCTCCCGGCCCGGGGCTCCCGGGCCACCCGCTACCACGGTTTTGCCCTCCTGGCCAGCCTGGGGTGCCGGGCCAACCTCCGTAGGGCCCTCGCTGGCCTGGGCCACCTGGGGGACCGCCCCTCCAGGGCCCGCCGCCCCAGGTGCCGCGACCGGCCCTCATCACCATGCGGAGGACCATCCACATCATGAGCACGAACAGCAGCAGGCCAAGCCCGCCGCCGCCTCCGTAATAAAAGATCTCTCCCGACCTCCTCTAGAGCTCTGGTAGTGCCATCGTTACCCTTCCGGCGCCGGGTGCGGAGCCGTGGGTGGTGCGGCCTCGTCTCGCGCGGTAGTGACCGCAGTGCCGCACGACGCACAGAAGCGCTGGCCGGGTGCTAATTCGGCACCGCAAGAGGCGCAGTGGGCGGCCTCTCGCGCCAGTGGCTGGCCGCAGGCGCGCTGTTTGTGGCCGTCTTGCCCTACAGCAATTTCGTATTTGTCGGCGTGTACCCAGATCAGACCCTCGCCTCGTGGATTCGCGGCCACGTGGAGGCGTTAGCCACGTTCCAAGGCGCGCCTCGCATCATTGTACCGGATAATCCGAAGCCACTGGTAACCGATACCCGGGGCGA
>JAMDDF010000126.1:0-2390 GCA_023489205.1 Actinomycetota bacterium
GCTCAAGCTGGCCATGCTGCCACCCACTGGCCCGCCCGAGGCGCCGGGTAAGGTCCCGGGCGGCGCCGCGTAGGGGTCGGCCACCACGGGCGGGTTCACGATCTCGCCTGCCGTGTAGAGCCCAGGCCCCGCCAAGCACGCAAACACTGCCACCAGGGCGGTACCCGTCCTCGTCGCCCGGCTCGGCGACTTCCACAACAATCCCCCGGCACCCGCGAGAGCGCCCGCGCCAAGAACCGCATAGCATAGCCATCGCCACGGATCGTGGACGTCCAGCACCCCGAAAGCCCAGACAGATGTACAAACGACGGCGGTGCCAAGCACCCAACGAGCCTCTCTCCGGTCGCGAAGCTGCCAGAGCCGCCAGCCTCCCACGCCGGCCAGAGCCCCGATCGCGGGCGCCAGAACGACAGCGTAGTAAGGGTGGACCATGCCCTGGGAAAAGCTGAGCACCCCCCAGCCGACGGCGAGCCAACCTCCCCACATCACCACGGCGGCGCGGACGCGTTCCTCGCGATGAGATCTTCCTGCCACTACGAGGGCCGCCACGCCCAAAATGGCAGCACCTGGCAAAAGCCAGGAGGCCTGGCTCCCCATGTAGCTCCCAAAAAGCCGCGAGGCATCGGTCCAAAGCACTGCGAGGCCTCTCATGCTCAACGGAGGCGCTTGGCCATGCCCCGACAGGCGGCCGAAGCCGTCATAGCCGAAGATGAGGTTCACCACGCTGTTGTCCCTCGTGCCGCCGACGTAAGGGCGCGCCGAAGCCGGAGTGAGCTCCACCAGCGCCGGCCACCAACCCCCGGCAACCAACGCCGCCACCCCGGCATAGGCTGAGTGCCGTGTTCGCCTACCGAGGCGGCCAGGTCCAGCTAAAAGGTACGCCGCTAGCAGGCCCGGGCCGGCCACCAAAGCCTCGAGGAGCTTCGCCAAGAACGCCACCCCAAGCATCGCGCCCGCGACAACAGCCCAGCGTGCCCTGCCGTCGTCCACCGCCCGCACCGTCGCATAGGCGCTTCCCACCATGCACAGCGTCAGCAATGCATCCGGGTTGTCGAAGCGGAATATGGCTGCCGAAGCCGGGGTGAGGGCCGTCAAGAACGCCGCCACAAGCCCAGCCTGCGCGCTCGACCACCTCTTCACGCAAAGGTAGACGAGACCGACGGTCGCCACACCCTCCAGCGCCTCTGGCACCAGGAGGCTCCAGGAGCTGAGCCCGAACAGCCGAGCCGAGACCTCCATGACCCAGAGCGACCCGGGCGACTTGTCCAACGAGATGAAATTCCCCGCGTCCATGGACCCGAACAGTGCCGCCTTCCAGCTCCTCGTGCCCGCCTGTACCGCAGTGGCGTAGATGCCATAGCCCCAACCGGACCTACCGAGATCCCACAGGTAAGCGAACGCACTCAACGCCAGCACTGCCACGACTGCCAGGCGTTGCCAACTGGCAGTACCTCTCACGGGGCTCGTCCCGCCGCCGAGGCCACCTGCACGGGAGGCGTCGTCCGTGACCTCACCCTCCCCGAGACCGGCGACCGCAGGCCGGAACCTATTAGCAACGGCTGTCATCGCCCTAGGACCGCTGCCTTGTCGCCGCGCCTACCTGGGACGCCCGCGTGCTGGTCCTCACCAACGCACCTGCCCAAATACGCCCAGCATCCACCGTCGGTAGTTCTCGACTGTTCACCTCGAGCGATTTAGTGTCCAAGCTGTCCCCAGGGGCCTCGCAGGGGCCCACAAGCTACCTGCGTGAGCACCCGCGGTGCCAGCAGCGCTCCTTCCCTGCTCTCCTCGCACCCGCTCGACAGCGCTGTCCGCCCGAAGCGCGCTTACGAGCACCCACCCCGCCACCAGGGCTTCCATCATCGTGACGAGAGCAAAGCCAGCAGGACTCAAGCCAAATACAAACCTCACGTACCAAGCAGCCCCCACCGCACCCCACAACACCCACAAAGCTGGCCGCAGCCGCAGCATGGCAAGAAACGGGAGCACCCACAGCACGTACTGGGCCGAGTTGTCCTTGGCCGTCAATATGTACAGCAGCGGCGCCGCCGCACAGACCTGCACGAAGGGGAAAGCGCCCTCCCGTCTACAGCGAACCCAGCCCACCGCTGTCAATACCCCTAAGCCCCCCAACATACACAGTGAAGCCAGTGTCTCCGCCAGTTCGGGGGTCAGTCGCCCCGCGTACCAGTTCCACAGGCTCATCCCCTGAGGGCTGCCGAGGCCGAGCGCACCCTGGTACGCGAACGGCGCGTACCAACCCCTACAGTTCGCTATGGCGAACGGCACGTTCACTCCCAGCCCGATGCCGCCACCAAGAAGCCCTGCCCGCGCCCCCCTCCGCCAGCCGCCCGCGGCCCCGCCGCCCCCACCCACCGCCCCCAGCGACC
>JAMDDF010000126.1:2401-2764 GCA_023489205.1 Actinomycetota bacterium
AGAAAGTAGGCGGGCCACAATGGCACGCAGCCACCCACTGCAAAGGCGGCTGCCGAAAAGTAGGGCCTATCCCGCCACCACAAATACACACCCCCCACTACCAGCGCAATGCTGATGAAGTCCCAGTTGATGAACCCGTAGAGGGCGACCGCCGGCGCGGCAGCGAACAGCAGGGCCCGCGCGCCACACATCTTCGCCAAGAGCCACGCGCTGGCTACGCCGAACGGCGCCAACAGGAGCGCGCTCACGACGAAATAGGCGTCCGACGAATGCACGGGCAGAGCGGCGATCCACATGAACACGCCCGTCAGGACCGGGTACTCCACCTCGCCTGGGGTCAAAAATACGCTGCCTGTACTGCTC
>JAMDDF010000146.1 GCA_023489205.1 Actinomycetota bacterium
TGGAAGACACCAGGAAGGCGGGCCACGGCCAAACGGACGACCATCGCCGCCAAGTCGTCGGCGAAGGTCGGGCAACCCCGCTGGTCGTCCACGAAACGCAGTTCTCCACTTTTCGCGCCGAGCCGGAGCACCGTCTTCACCATGTTGGAGCCGTAGCGGCCCGAGATCCAAGAGGCGCGCACGACGGCGGCGCCGGGCAGGCCCGCGAGCACCTCGTGTTCGCCGGCCAGCTTGGAACGCCCGTATACCGACCGCGGCCTGGTCTCGTCCCACTCCCGGTACGGCAACGGCGATTCGCCGTCGAAGACATAGTCGGTGGAAATGTGGAGCAGGTGTGCGCCTACCATCCGTGCCCCCTCGGCCAGGTTACGTGGGCCGATGGCGTTGACGGCGAAGGCCTTGTCGATTTCTGCCTCGCAGGCGTCGACGGCGGTGAAAGCGGCCGCGTTTATGATGACCTCCGGGCGCCACTCACCGCAGATCTGCAGGTCGCGTTCCCGGTCGGATATGTCGAGCTCTGAGTGCGAGAGGGCGAGGACCTCGTGCTGGCGGCTGCTGAGCAGCAGTTCCTCGACCTCTCGCCCGACCTGGCCGCCCGCCCCCGTGAGGAGCGCCCTCACTTGAGAGGCTCCCACCACCAACGGTTGTCGCGGTACCAGGCGAAGGTCAGCTCCAAGGCCTCATCGAGGTTGTGGGCTGGTTCCCAGCCGAGGGCGGCCACCTTCGACGAATCGACGCTGTACCGGCGGTCATGGCCCAAGCGGTCGGTCACGTAGTCGACTCGCTCGGGGCCGGCGCCGGCGAGCGCCAGCAGCTTGTCGACGAGGAAGCGGTTGGGCATCTCGTTGCCCGCCCCAATGTTGTAGATCTCGCCCGGTTTGCCCGAGCGCAGCACCAAGTCGATGGCTGCGCAGTTGTCTTCGACAAAGAGCCAGTCCCGTTGGTTGAGCCCGTCACCATAAAGCGGCACGTTGGCGCCGTCGAGCAAGTTGGTCATCGAGAGGGGCACCAATTTCTCCGGGAACTGCCAGGGCCCGAAGTTGTTGGACGAGCGGGTCACGGTGACAGGGAAACCGTAGGTGGTGAAGTAGGAGAGGGCGAGCAAGTCCGAACCGGCCTTGGAAGCCGAATAGGGCGAGCGCGGCTCCAAGCGGGCGTCTTCAGCGGAGCTGCCCTCCTCGACCGAACCGTACACCTCGTCGGTCGAGATATGCACCACCCGGCCGAGGCCGGCCCGGCGTGCTGCGTGCATGACGAGGTTGGTGCCCACGCAGTTGGTCATGGCGAAGTCCTCGGGCCCGGCTATGGAACGGTCGACGTGGCTTTCGGCCGCGAAGTGCACGACGGCGTCGTGGCCCGCTATCGCCTCTTCCAGCGCCGGCAGGTCGCAGATGTTGGCTCGCACGAACCTGTAGCGGCTGCCGAAGCGTTCCTCCACGTCCTTTAGCGTCGAGAGGTTGCCCGCGTAGGTGAGAGCGTCGTAGACGGTTACCTCGTCATCGGTGTGCGAGAGCACAAAGCGTACGTAATTGGAACCGATAAACCCGGCTCCGCCGGTCACCAGCAGCTTCACGACAGGTCCACCTGGCAGTGGTCCCCGACCATGAGGCGGGTAGCGCGGGGCCGGCGAGCGCTGCGGGTCACCTCGACGTCGTAGCCAAGAAGCGAGTCCTCGATCCGCCCTGCGTCGATGACGCGAGAGCTCCCGCACAGGACCGAGTGCTCCACTTCCGAGTGCTGGATAACGCACTTAGGGCCGATGGCGCTGAACGGCCCCACGAAGGAGTCCGAAACCTCCGTGCCGGCGCCGATGATGGCCGGCCCCCTCACGTGGCTGCGCACGACCCGGGCACCGGCCTCGACGATTACTCGGCCTTCTAGCTCACTGTCTTCGACGTGGCCCTCGACCCGGCGTTCGATCTGTTCCAGGAGCAGGCGGTTGGCCTCGAGCAGGGGCGTGAGCTTGCCGGTGTCGATCCACCAGCCCTTCAGGATCTCGGCCAGGACGATGTGGCCGGCATCGACCAGCCACTGGATGGCGTCGGTGATCTCGAGCTCGCCCCGCGCCGAGGGCTTGATCGAGGCGACGGCCTCGTGGATGCGGCTGTCGAAGAGGTAGACGCCCGCCAGCGCCAGGTCCGAGGGCGGCACCTCCGGTTTTTCGACCAGCCGGACCACTCGGCCCGCCGCGTCCAGTTCGGCCACCCCGAAGCGCTGGGGGTCCTCGACGTGGGCAAGGAGGATCTGGGCCGCCGGCAGCAGGCCGGGGGGCGACAGACCGAGCTCGTTCGGCCTGGAAACGGCGGACCAGTTCCTGGAGGTCCTGCTCCAAAAGGTTGTCGCCGAGGTACATCACGAAATCGTCTTCGCCCAGGAAGTCCCGGGCCACCAGTACGGCGTGGGCGAGGCCGAGCGGCGCCTCCTGGCGTATGTACGTCACGGCCAAACCAAACCCCGACCCGTCGCCCACCGCCGCTTCGACCTCCGCCGCCGTGTCCCCCACTACCAGGCCGACTTCGCTTATCCCGGCCTCGGCGATGGCTTCGAGCCCGTAGAAAAGGATCGGCTTGTTGGCCACGGGGACGAGCTGCTTGGCCCGGGTGTGGGTGATGGGGCGGAGGCGAGTACCCGCACCTCCACAGAGCACCAAGGCTTTCATTGGTAGTCAGGGGCGCGGTGCTCTTGCGAGCCCGGTTCCCCATCCCCCTTTCAATCCGTACGTGCGGTTTTCCCGCATACGGCTTACCGACGGT
>JAMDDF010000062.1 GCA_023489205.1 Actinomycetota bacterium
TCGCGCCTGCCCGTTCGTACTCGAGCTCGACGCGCGCATGACGTCGAGGCGCAGCGCCCAGGGTCTCATGACAGCGGACCCGCGCTTGGATAGAGGTCTTCTCGTCAGAGGAGACGACGAAGTCGCCTCCCCCAACGGCTCACCTTCCCAGGCTCCGGCGTACAGCTCGAGCACACGGGACGCCTTGACCTCGAAGTCGGGGTCTCTTGGAAAGATCCACGAGCGGTGCTGCCAGGGCTTGATCGCATCCTGCGAGAGCCAGCGCCAGATCGTAGAGCCGGAGATCTCGGCCACGATGCCCCGCCCGATGGCCTCGTCTCGGATGTCGGGGACGTAGAGGCGGCTGAGCGGCACGCCGATGCGGCGCGGCACCTCGCACGCGAGGGACTTGACGGCGACGACCACCTCAGGGGGGAAAGACCGGGGGTCGACCGCCCCTCGGACGCTCCTCCAGGCCAGCAAGGCCCTGGGTGAAGAAGCGTTTTCGCCACTTGGACACGATCACCCGGTTCGTATCGAGACGGGCGGCGATCTCCTCGTTGTCCAACCCCTCGGCCGCCATGAGCACGATCTTGGCCCGGACCACATTTCGATACGGTGACGTATAGCGCCGGGCTCTTGCCTCCAGCTCGCGGCGCTGATCGGCCGTGAGGTCCAGCACATACGGGCTTTTCCTAGTCATCGGCTCCCCCTCTCTGGGGAGCCCACAGGCTACACCGGAGCCCCTGGTTACGCCATCGTAGTTACGTCCTCGTATTTATGCCGGGACCCACTTAGCCGAGGAGCAAATGGGGAGCGGAAAGGCTTGTCAAAATTGTGGCGCCCAAAACGCCCCCACGGCCAGCTCATGCACCGAGTGCGGCGCTGTACTGGTAGGAGCCTGAGGCCATGGGAGCCTTTTGCGGGTCCTGTGGCAGCGCCCTCGGAGAAGGGGCCGAGTACTGTGGCAACTGCGGCACGTTCGCTAGTGCCGACGCGCCGGGCCCAGGGGTCGCAGAGCTGGCCCGCCAGCTCGGGGATGACATCGGCGTCACAGTAGCGGGCCTTGCCGCCGTGCCGACGTCGACAGCGGCCAGCCCTTGGCCGTCACAGACCACTTCTCTCACCCCTGGCCCTCCTGGCAGGGCCCGGCCGGTCGCTAAGTGCATCTTGTTGTTCATCGTGACATTTGGGATATACAGCTACTTTTGGGCCTATGCGGTCCACGAGGAGCTGAAGTCCCGTACCCACAACGGCATGGGCGGGCTCGTGGCTGTTTTGTTGTGGTTTTTCTTGAGCCCTGTCGTTGCCTTCACGCTGCCCCACGAAGTCGAGCAAGCCTACAAGGCCCGGGGGCTCCCTCTCGCGTAAGTGCCCTAACTGGGCTTTGGATCCTGTTGCCACTTGCCGGGGGCATTGTATGGTTCGTGAAGGTCCAACGTGCCTTGAACAGGTACTGGATTAGCTGACAACGGCCACAAGGCGCCCAAGCCTCACGCCTCCTAAGCCTGAGCGCCCCTAGGGGCCTGTTCGCGGTCCACCGGCGCCGCTAATTAGTCGTTCTCGAGGTTGGGCGCGTGCGTGACGCTCAGCTCCTCGTGGGAGGCTCCTGGAAGTTACGTCCCACTTGGCACCTGCGCTAGGTGAGACCCCCGTGTGGGGTCATGTACGGCTCAGTCACGCGCGACCTCGGCCTGCCGCCGCCTGCGCAAGCAGACTGTCTCAGGCTCCACGGACCATTGTTGGGAGGCGCGCCAGCTTGCACCAGCAAGTGGGGTGCGTAGCTGGAAAAGGACAGAGCAGAAGCTATTTCCCGTCTGCTGAAGCCTTTAGCGAGCCGCAGTGGTACTTTGCACACACTTTCCACCTCCACTACACGGCCAGCGACTACATATGGGACCTGTGATGGACCAGCTCACCCCTGCCACCGAGCCACGGTGGCAGGTGGGCGATTTACCAAGCCTGCGACGAGGTCCTTGGTGCGGCGCACGTGGGTCTCACCAGAAGGTGCCCCGCCACGGTCAGCATAGGGTAGAGCCATAGTTCGTGTCACGAGGAGGTGTCGTGAGCAAGAGAGGCTGTCGCGTTAGGTTCTTCAACGTCGTGATGGCAACACTGTTACTTAGCTCGCCCGCTTGGGTGGATGATGTTGCCTCAAGAGGCTACAAGGTAAGCCAGCCAGTCTATATGGTGCTAACAGGTGCACACCTGTTCGTCGCCAACGATGGTGACAACACAGTCACCGAACTGAACGCCTCTACCGGGGCGCTCATAAGGGTGATCTCAGCTAGAAAATATCAATTCAACCAACCAGGCGGAATGGTGCTAGACGGGCCGGACTTGTTCGTAGCAAACACAAATGGCGCCACAGTCACCGAACTGAACGCCTCTACCGGGGCGCTTATAAGGGTGATCTCATCTGCAAATGACCAGTTCAACGAACCTTTCTATATGGTGTTAAGTAAGGGCTCAGACTTGTTTGTAGGGAACGAATACGCCACTCCTACCGAACTGAACGCATCGAGCGGGGCGCTCATAAGGGTCATCTCGGGCACAAATTACCAGTTCAACAGTCCCGGCGACATGGTAGAGAGAGGTACCGACCTGTTCGTAGCCAACAACTCGGGCAACAGCCTCACCGAGCTGAACGCCTCTACCGGGGCATTCATCAGAGTGATCTCTGGCAAGGCTTACCACTTCGACTACCCTGTCGAGATGGTGCTAAGAGGCGCAGACCTCTTCGTATCGAACATACGTGGCAACAGCCTA
>JAMDDF010000105.1 GCA_023489205.1 Actinomycetota bacterium
GTAAGCGGAGCCTCTACGAACGAAAAGAGGAAATTTATGAGCGCGAGGCTGCCCGGCGCTACAAGGACCGGCTCCAGGCGGCGCGCAGGGCTCGCCGGGCCGGGCTCGAAGGAGCGGTCGCCGTTGCCGAGAACCGTGCAGCGGCTTACCGCAGCTCGATGGTCGAGGCATTTGAGCGGGCGAAGGACGCCTACAGAGAACAACTCGCCGACCAGTTGCGGAAGTACGGTGCAGGGCAAGCTTGAACCACGGGGCCCCGGGACAGGCCCGCTACGGGTGCCGCTGTTCGTGGCTGGCAAGGGGGCGTTGTACAATGCAAGGCCTAGCTTTGGAGTGGCCGCCGGATGTCGATGGCACGCCTGTACCGGGCCCCAGAGGAGATGGGGGCCAAAGGCCCGGGGGGGCCGTGGACGAGCCGTGAGCGCCGCCGAGCCGGTGGCTAAGAAAGGAGACGCCTAAGGTCATGGGAAACGACGACCCCAGCGATCATGTTCGCCAAGCACGCGAGCGCCTCCAAAAGCTCGCTGGCGCTGGCCAAAAAGGCGCGCCAACAGCCTCCCCCGGAGGGTCGGGCACGGCGCCTGTCCCCCCGGTTGCACAATGGGAACGGAACGTAGCTTTGGCTGCGCAAAATGGTAACGCGAACGCGATAAGCCGGCTTCAAGACATCTTCATTGTGTGCTTGGACGAGGCGTTCCGCGCCCTAGATAAAGCGAACGTCAAGTACATCTTGGACTTTTGGGAGAACAAATGGCAAGGCTGGGCCTACCACTATGTCCAGGCGGAGCTCTCGGAGGACCTGACGACACTGTTCCTCGGGCAGAACGGCGGCTGCCCGTGCCGCCAGCACCCGCGCAACCCCACCATGCGCTGTGACCGCGCCCACAGTCTCGACAGGTGGCTCCAGGCACCGAGCCCGCTTGGGCTGGCCCAGTTCGTCCAGCATGCGCTGACCGGCGACCAGGGCTGGCCCCCGCCCAACCTGGGCGCCACGAACTGGCCCGTCTTTCCCCTACGGTCGGTGAACAACTTCCAGGCCGGGATGCTCTACGGGCTCCTTCGCGAGGACGGGCTCTCGTGGCGGCTTGTACGCGTGGGCGCGGTCGAGATGATGGTCTGCCCTGCCTGCGGCGCTGTGTTCGATAGGCAGCCCGTCAGCAGCGGTGGCTGCCCGCATAGCGACAGCTTTCGTTCCTACCAGGACGACCGCGTCGTCGTAGTGGGGCCGTACCAGCAGGTCCTGGGGCCCCTCCGCTACCCCTGCCACGGCCAGCACGATCAACTGCGCTCGGCCTTCGCCTCGGCGTGGGCCTCGGCAGGCTCCCAGCAGCCAGGCGCCTCCGCCCCGGCCGGCGGCATAGGCGCCGCCATAATAGAGGCAGCCGAAGCCGCAAAGAGAAGGAACCTAGGCCCAGGGGCCGAGATCGCAGGTGACCTCACGGTTGCGGGCGCAGTCGCCTACCTTCTCCAACGCACCGAGGCAGACTCTAACTTCTACGAGGTGCCCGAGGGGGTAGAGAGCTACGCCGGGCCGTTCGGCCTTTTAGTGCAAGGTCGGAAATGGCGGGCCCTATCGGGGTACAACGCCTTCTGGGGGGACTTGAAAGAGCAGTACGCGCAGTCCTCGACGACGCCGCCGCCTTCCAATGTGCTGGTCCGTCTGCTGAATCGGGCCCCCTTTAAATCTCTCGCCGGGGGCCTTTACAACATTTACCACTCTAAGCGCAACAGTGCACCCAGCGCGGGTGGCAACTCCCCAATAGCACCGCCCACAGGCCAGGCAGTTAGGGCCCCAATGTGCAAAGCAGAGTGGGACAAGCTATGGGCTGGCTTTGTGGGATCTCCGGGCAGCCTAAACAAACTCGTCGACAAGCTCAAGAACCTCGACGACATGGACAAAGCGCTGCTCCTGTGGGTGCTCCCCTCGCTCAAAGACGCTGGGTTCCAGGGCGCTGACGGGGGATGGCTGTTCGATAACGTTTATTCTGTGACGGGTTTCCGTCCCGACTTCCACTTGCCGCTACGTTATTGGATGGGGCCGCTCGGCAGGTTGCATTATAGAGGCACGACGGCCAACCTTTCGGCCGATGCCGCAGAACTAGCCCGGCACCTCGGTAACTGTGCGAACGGTAACTGTGCGAACAACAAGGCTCCAAAGCCCTTTGGGTACGACGCCAACGGCAGCCCCAAGCCCTTCGCCCCCTTAGCCCAGAGCCCCGGCTGCCGAATTGGGGTACCCCACAACCAAAGGCTGGGCCAACCCGCGAAGTCGCGCTTCGAAGTCTTGTTGAAAAAGCCGAGGACGTTCTCCGTGCCCGGCTCCGACTGGGCCGCGCTGGGGCTCGTACCAACGAGGGGCAACCGACAAGAGCGCGAGAAGCTCCTGGAAACGGCCCTCGAGGCCGCCGAGGGGGCCCAAAAAGACCCCAGAAACTCCGACGAGGAGGGCCGCTTGGCGCTGGTGGAGGAGGAGTTGGCCCGACTGCGGGCCGCCCTGCCGGGCACCCAGGATCCGGTCACCCAGGATCCGGTACTGCTGAGGCTGTTGGCGAACGCCTGGGCTTCGCTCGGAGGAGCCCCCGAGCTTTGCCCGCGTTGTGGTAAACGCACCAGGTTTGGCCAGCGCCCCTTCCAGGCCCGCTTGTTCGTGTGGAAAGGGTCTGCTCTCCCCAGCCCGCCC
>JAMDDF010000150.1 GCA_023489205.1 Actinomycetota bacterium
GTAGAGGTGCCCGGTGTAGACCAAGCGACTGGCCCCGTCCAAGTGGCTTGGCGCCGCCTGGCTTCACTGCCTGCGAGCCGCCAGCCCCCCGCTCTTGCACGACACGCAAAGCCTGGCATGAGGGAGCGCCTCCAGCCTGGCTTTGGGGATCTCTGACCCGCAGTTCTCGCATCTCCCGTAGGTCCCGGCCTCGATCTTTGCGAGTGCCAGGTCAATTTCTTCTATAGCGGCCTGGGCCTGGGCCGACAGGTGGAGGTCCAGTTCGCGATCGACATTGGCCGTCCCGCCTTCTCCGCCTTCCTCGTCAAACTGTACGTCCCCAGGCTCATGCTCGAGGGCGAGCGCATCTGCTTCCGCCTTCAGCTCCTGCGCTTGGCGCGTATAGTTGTTGCGTTCAGCCAAAAGGAGCTCCCGCTGGTGCAGGAGGAACAACTCGGTCGCCCCTTTGTCGACCACCTCCCCCCCCGTGGCCTTCACCACCGTGGCCTTCACCACCGTGGCCGTCCAGGTCGGTACCCTCAGGCAAACTACCCTCCACGCTGGCACCCCTGGCACCGTCCCTCAGGACCGCCAAAGAAGCGCCCTGACTGTGCGGCTCTTGAGCCGCGTCGGCGCCCTCGGCACCTGCTGTCAGCTTTTTGGGCGGCTTGGCCTCAGAGGTGCTCACAGCACCAGAGCCGGCATGGCTGGTGCTCACAGCGCCATGAGCTGTGCCAGCATTAGCCGCCTGCGCGCCCTCCGGGCCGGGAGAACCAGGGCGCTTGGCGGCTCCGTGGGCCGCGGGCGCTTTCTTAGCGGTGCTAGGGCCGCTAGCACGAGAGGCGCTCGCCTTGCGAGCAGAGCCATCGGCTTGCTCATGGCCACGCCGTCCACGTGCCTCGGAAGCTGCACCTTCCACAGCTGCACCTTCCACAGCGCCACCTTCTTCAGCGACTTGTTGAGCAGCTTGTTTGACCTTAGGCATAGTCAGACCTCACCCTTCGCGGAGCCGGGAAGCCTACCACGGATGCTTAGCGAACAACTTTGCAGCGCCCGACATTCCCAGGGCGCCCGGACGCGCTCTTACTCCCCCACGCAGTCCCTCACAGCATCGGCCAGGCCTGCCCCACAAAGCGGCTGCAGCTAAAGGCTCAACCCCGGCGCCTAAAGCGGCCGAGCCCACGCTCCGCGCTCATGTCCTGGTCTTGGAAAAAGTTGTCCAAGGCCCGCTCGTCGAACGCGACCGTCGCGGGTTGTGTCTCGTCACCGTCTGTACTGTTGGCTGCACCCGGGGCGTCCTCCACCAAACGCTCACCTCTAACGCCAGGCCGCCCAAGCGCCTGGTCGCGCGCCTCACCGGCCGGCTCCGAAGCCACGGCACCGGCCCGCACGTCTACTGTCGCCTCGGCTACTGCCGCTTCGACCAGCGGCGCTTCAGCCAGCGGCGCTTCAGCCAGCGGCGCTTCGACCAGCGGCGCTTCAGCCAGCGGCGCTTCAGCCAGCGAAAGCGGCTCAGGGACGGGCCCAGCTGCCCGCTCACCAACTGGCTGTACAACCGGGGCGCTAGCAGGCGCTCCTGGGCCACCAGGTGCCCCCAGGGGAGCCGGCACAGGAGGTAGCGCCACCTCTACTACCGGCCGCTCGCCCACCAGCTCAGCGCGCTCAACCGCAGCTGTAGCTTCGCGAAGGGCCCCTAGCAGCTGCGCCTTGTTGACCTCCACCCAAGCCCGGAGGTCGTCGGCCTCGCGCGCGGCCCTACGGAGAAGATCTTCAGTGCGCTCCAGATCTGCCCGGGCTTCGGCCGCCTTTGCCTCGTACGCCCGGCGTCCTCGCTCCTCAGCATCACCGACTATTGCCTGGCCCTGCGCTCGTGCCTCCCCAAGCAGCCGCTCGGCTTCCTCGCGAGCCTCACGTACAGTCTGGTCGGCCGTGCGTTGCGCCATAAGTAGGACACGCTTCAAGGTGTCGTCGTTTGTTGAAGCATCTTCCAACGAACGCTCGGCGCGCTCAGCGCGTGTTTCGGCACGCTGAAGGCGTTCCTGCAGCTCTTCGGCCGCTAGGGCTGCTTGCTCCAAAAAAGCGTCGACATCTTCTGGGTGGTAGCCACCGCGCAGCTTTTCGCGAAACTGCACGTCCCGCAAGACCTTCGGGGTGAGTTCCATGCGCGAATGCTAACACTCCGGCACCGCTGCCAAGGGACATGCTCCGGGGGGCCGACGGGGCCCGAGCCCACTAGGGCCTGCTTTTAGATAACGACAAGGGACAAGACGTACTCCGTCACTATCAACACGACGAAGAAGGCGATCATGAAGGAAATGTCGAACATGCCGAGAGGAGGCACGATCTTCCTGAACGGCGCGATCACCGGCTCGGTCACCCTGGTCAACCAGTGAGAGACCGTGCTCATGGGTGAACCCGCTTCGATCGGGAACCACGACAGCACTGCACGCAGCAAGAGCATCAGAAGATAAATCCAGCCCAAGGTCTCTAGAGGATGCGTAGCCCAGCTCTTCATAAACCTTGCCGCCTCAGCCAATTACCGTCCGGTCTCCAGAGCTGGCCGTCGCGCCAGCCCGCCGCCCGCCGAAGATGCATCAGCGGTAGCCCCGTTCCTGCAAACGCCTCTTCTCCTCAGGGGAAATTTCTACGTTGCTCGGCGTCATCAAGAACACCTTGTCGGCAACCTTGTCCAT
>JAMDDF010000030.1 GCA_023489205.1 Actinomycetota bacterium
CAAAGAGCGTGCTGCCCTTACGGCAGCCCTCCCTCAAGCGCCGGAGCAGCACAGCGCATGACCGGCGTCCGTCACCGAGTAAGAGGCCTCGGCACCGAGGGACTGCGAGGTGGCGGAGAACGTCGGCGGCGACGAGCTGGCAGTGACGAGGTTGGAGGCGGCCGGAGCGCGGTTAGCCGAGGTTGTCGCGTTGAAGTAGAAATTGGGCCTGGCCCCTGGGCTCTCGGCGGTGAAGTCCACCTCGACTTCGTCCCCTGCCGCCAACGAACAAGAGCTGCCCAAGTCAACCGTGACGACGGTTGTACCAACCACGCCCCCGCCCGTCCCCGCCTGAGAGCATGTGGGAGCCGAGCCGTCGACCAGCTTCACGTTCGTTGGTAAGGAGCCGAGGGGGCTGGAAGGGGCCACGCTCACCCACGTCCCGGCGGCCGCGCCCGAGAGGACGACTGTAACCCTGAACTTGACATCGAAGCTAGTGACCGCGCCCTTCACCACGATCCCCGGCGAAGCCACCACATCGCCCACGCCATTAGCCGGTGCGTCGATCGAGTACGCAGCCGTCGCCACGTCCGCGTAGGCCGGCGAGGCGTTGGCGACGATGGCCGCACTGCCGCCGGACAGCACCAAGCCCAAGCACGCCGGCGCTAACCGGATCTTGGACGAGCGACCGCCACGAGAGCGCGGCTGCCACCGCCTGACGGCGTCACCTGGTCATCGAACCCCACCCGACAGGGAATAGTGGCCGGTCCGGGCGAACTCGAACAAGACGCGCCGGTACGCCCAGTCGTCGTTGCGGGCTATCCCGAGGCTGTGGGTAGAGAACGCCAACAGGACCGGGGCCACCACCCCCACCAAGAGCAACCCGGCCATGACGCCGGCCTCCTTAAGGCGGAGGGGCGAGGCCGCTTCAAGACTCGAACGGGCGACCACGGTACGAAGGGGCCATGGGTCAAATTATCAAGCTACGAGGCAGAAGGGACTTGAAAGGCCTGACTAGGAACCTCCGTAGGCGCTGACAACCGAGAGGCTGCCCAGTCCAGCAACGGGGACCGCCGGCGTGCCCCCATAGCCATCTGAGACCAGCTGGGCCTCCGACTTGAACGGCCACAACTCGCCCCCGTAGCTCACGTAGACGCGCCCCGAGGCGCTGAGGATGGCCCCGTTGGCCATCGTCGCCCTCAACTGGGCGGCCGTGACCTGGCCGTACAGCGGCGTCGCAGCGTCACGCCGGCGCAGGCTAGCGAGCGAGGAGCCCGGCACGGGCAGCGCCCTGCCGCCGGCGAAGACGTACCACCCGGCACCCGAGCTGACCAGGGCCCCGTCCGAGCTCGTGGAAAGCGCTCTGGCAGCCGTCCCGAGCCGGCCGGCTGGGGCGCCGACGCCGATACCGGCGAGGTTGGGGACGGTCACCACCAAAGCGGTGTCGTAGCCGCCGGCCAGGAGCTGCGCGGGTGAAGCGAACCCGTGCAGGTCGCCGTCGGTGCCTGCGACGTAGATGGTGGGGTCCCCGTTGACGGGGCGGGTGAAAACGAGCGTCCCCGGCCGGAGCGGCCCCTCCGGCGGGGTCGTGCCACCTGCCGCCGTCTCTGGCTCGGCGTGGTCCACCTTCTCCACGGCCTCGAGCGCCGAAGGGCTCGGGATCCCAAACGCGTGCCCCCCGGCCAACACGTACTCGGTGCCCGAGAAGTCCACGATGGCGCCGTTCGGGTAGCCGAGGTTGGCGTGCGGGAACGGTGCCAGTCGCCGGCTCCCGGTGACAGGCCCGAGCAGGCTGACGGTGTAGTCGCCCCCGGCGCTCGCCGGGTTTACGGCGTCCTGCACGGTGATCACGAGGTGGTCGTCCTGGTGGACGTCTTCGGGCACGACTATCGCAACGGTGCTCGTCCCGCCGCCCGACACCGGGGCAGAGACGCTCCCCGACCCAGACGAGCTGGTCAGGTCCTCGATGGTGTAGTACGAGGGGTTGTTGGGAAAGACTGTGCCCTGCGGTCCTTCGATAGTTATGCTCGTGGACCCGCCCGTCATGTCCTCGCTGGCGACGAGGCCAGAGATCGTGTAGGTCGCGAGCGCGCCGGTCGTAGCGGGGCTCACGCTCACGAGCACCCCCGAAGTCGTGCTCGCCTCCACGCCAAAGGGAGCCGCGCGTGCCGCCAGGGTGTCGGAGCTCGTCGACACGGCGAAATCGCTCACCGTCCCTGCCGGCGGGTTGGTCACGTTGAGGAGGACCACCACCAACGTGTCGCCCGCCCTGATGTCGTACCCGAGCGGTACGGGTATGACCGCCCCGTTGTCAGACGCGTCGCAGCCAGGGTTGGCCGGCGGGTTGCCGGTGGGATAGCTCGTCCCTACCGCGACGAAGTGCCAGCCGGCGTTGCTGTCCGTGACCAGCTCCGAAGTCTCGGTGGCGAAATTGGTCGGCCCGGCCATCTCGCCGAGGCATATGGACGCGCCCGGGCCGCCGGTCACCGCCGTCGTGGCCTCGAAACCGACCGTGTAGGTGGCCTGAGCGCCGGCCAGCGGCGGCGACGGGACAGCTGTGACGTTGGTCACCGAAGTGCCGAACAGGAGCGGGTTGGTGGTCTCCACGGGACCGACAGGGAGGTAGCCCCCGCTCACGAACACCTCGGGCTGGACCGACACC
>JAMDDF010000077.1 GCA_023489205.1 Actinomycetota bacterium
CGGTTCTATCATGCCCGAGCCCTTGGCTAACCCGGTGACCGTGGCCGCCCCGGTGCGAACGCTGGCAAGCTTCGGCCGCGTGTCCGTCGTCATGATCGCCCTCGCTACGGCGTGGAAATCCGCCGAAGAGGGCATTCTTAGACCGCTGAAGTGCTGCCTTATGCGCTCCATCGGGTAACGCCTGCCGATGACGCCCGTCGAGCAGACGAGCACCTCGCCTGGGGCGCAACCGACCGCCCTGGCAGTGAGCTCGGCCAGTTCTTGGGCGTCGCGCTCGCCCTCAGGGCCGGTGGCGACGTTAGCGTTCTTGGACACCGTAACGATCGCCCTGGCAACACCTGGCTCGAGATGGCGCCGGCAGAGCTGGACGCTCGGGCCGGCAAAAAGGGACCGGGTGAAGACCCCCGCTGCAGAGCAAGAGACGTCGGACGCCACCACCGAGAGGTCAAGGGTTGGCCCCTTTATGCCCGCGCTGCCCGCGTATGTCGAAAAACCTCGGGGCACGGCAATGGCCTCACCAATGGCGACTTCAGGCAGAACTGGCATGGCCCCATGATCGCGCCTCGGCCAGCACTGGCAAGATAGTCGCTGTGACTAACCAAGTCCCGACCCGTAGGCGGGCGCGGTGAGCCTCGCCAGACGACTTGCCGACAAGCTCAACCGCACTCAGCAGCAGCACCTCCCCCTCGCAGTTGCTTTCGGTGTGGTGAAAAAGTTCGGCGACGACAACGCTGGTACGCTGGTGGCGAACCTGGCGCATACCGCCTTTGGGACCATGTTCCCGCTTCTATTATTGCTAGTGACCGTCCTCGGGCTAGTTCTCAACGGGCACCCCCACCTCCGCCACGAGGTGTTGACCTCTGCTCTCAGCAAGTTCCCGGTAATCGGGACCGACCTTGCGGGCAACATCAAGGCGATGAGCCGCGACAGCGTGTTCGGGTTCGTGGTCGGGATCGGGGGCCTCGTTTGGGGATCGCTCTCTCTCGGCCAGACGGGGATTTTCACCATGGCGCAGGTCTGGAACCTGCCGGGGACCGAAAGGCCGAACTTCGCGGCTCGCCTTGGCCGAAGCCTCACCTTTTTGGCCGTCCTTGGTGTTGGGCTCATCTTAGGCACGTTCCTCGGCGCGGCCGTGCCGGCGGCCAAGGGAGCGCTCGCGCTAGCGGTCGCCGGCGGTGCAGCTTCTGGCGTAGTGAACTTCCTCGACTACCTTGTGGGCTTCCGCATCCTGACGCCGGCGGCCATCAAGCTGCGCCACCTCGTGCCCGGAGCAGCCCTCGCCGCCATTGGCTGGACCCTCCTACAGTCCTTTGGGGGCTTCGTCGTCGGCCACTACCTGAAAAATGACAACTCCCTCTACGGCACCTTCGGCATCGTCCTTGGGCTGTTCGCGTGGATCTACCTGGTCTGTGAGCTGACCGTCTACTCTGCCGAGCTCAACGTCGTCCTGAGCCGCCGGCTCTTCCCGCGCTCGCTAGTACACCCGCCGCTCACAGAGGCCGACCGCTCTTGCCTGGCCGCTCAGGCGTTGCAGACCCGGCAGCGGCCTGAGCAGCACGTCCAGGTCTGCTTCGACAACGACGTTGCCAGCACCAAGGTGTGAACGCTCAGGGCTTGAACACCATCAAGTACAAAACGCCGACCAAAGCCACGTTGAAAAAGCCCGTGCCAGCACTTATCCTGCGCTGAAGGCTGTCCAGCCTCGCTAGCTCGGGAGGGCGGGCCGGCGGCTTCATGGGCGGGACCTGCGCTAGCTGGAGCAACGTCAGGCGGTATGAGCGCTCCGCCGGACGTATTATCCCATGGAGCACCCCGAGCATAGCGAAATATACGACGAGGGAGGCGATTACCCACGGCTGGTGGAACTCTGATGAGTGGCCGGACTCCCCGATAGCAGCCACCCCGAAAACGATCACCCCATAAATAAGGATCTCGGCAAACTGAGAAACCTGCCCGTAAACCGCCAGGACGCCGGCCTCGGCAGCGCCGGCGCTGCCCCGCCGGCGGGCCAGGTCGAGGATGAACCCGCGGTACATGACGGCCCCAAAACCGCCCACGGCGCAGATGATGTGAAAAAGGACAAGGAGCTGGTAGGCCCAACCAGGGCCTGTGGTCACTTGACGACCCCTCCGCGTGTCATGGCCTCGACATCGAGGGCGCGGTCCACCTCGTCCTCGGACATGAGCGCATTTTCCAGCACCACGGTGCTGGCAACGTCGTTCTTTTCCCTGGGCTAAGGCTTGCTTTACCACTTGTGCCGCCTTTTCGTAGCCTATATAAGGGTTGAGAGCGGTCACGATGGCAGGGGACGAGAGAGCGTAGGTGCGGCAACGGGCCACATCAGCTTCCAAGCCAGATATGCAGCGGTCTGCGAAAAGCCGGCTCACATTGGCGAGGAGTCGCACTGATTCCAAAAGGTTACGGGCAATAACGGGCAGCATGACGTTGAGCTCGAAATTGCCAACTGCCCCACCAAAGGCTATAGAAGCATCGTTGCCGATGACTTGGGCAACCACTTGGGACACGGCCTCTGGTATTACAGGGTTAACTTTCCCCGGCATTATCGAACTTCCGGGCTGGAGGTCGGGTATGTGCACCTC
>JAMDDF010000018.1 GCA_023489205.1 Actinomycetota bacterium
GCACTCGACCTGCCGACAGAAGTCCTCGAGCAGGTCTACAGCAAAAACGCCAAAGCTCTCTTGGGTGACGAGCCCGCCAAGAGGACGCCGTGATGACACGGACCGACGACCCCGCCACCAAAGGGTTATTCGCAGGGAGAGAGCGGGTACCCCTTGTCATAGCGAGCATCCTCCGCTCGGAGGGGACAACCGGCGTGAGCACCCATGTCCGAGAACTCTGCTCTTACCTCGAGGAGCAATGCTACCCCTACAAGGTTGTGACGCCGTTCTCGTGGGGTCAGCCCTTGTCGACCGCCATCTTCGGCCTCCGCCTCCCGCTGGAGTGGGTCGCTCCCCCCGCCAGCGTCCTTTGGTACCGTCACTGGCACACAGTCTTCCTGGCAAAAGAGCTGCGCCGCCACCTTGCCAACTTCGGCTCTGCGGTGATCTACGCCCAAGGCCCCGAAGCGGCACTCGCTTCCCTACATGCCAGGGTAACGCCTCACCAGAGCGTAGTCATGGCCGTGCATTTTCTGCGCTCCCAAGCGGACGGATGGGTGACCAAAGGTCACATAGCATCAAACGGGCACGCCGCAAGAACCATAGAGCAATCCGAACGCACTGTCCTAGAGGGACTAGACGGCATCGTTTACGTATCTAGGGTCGCGAAAGACCGCCTCCTCGCTAGTTATCCCGCGGCCGCATCTATCCCGTCGCAAGTCGTCCCCAACTTTGTACGGACCCTCCCGCCAAATGAGTCCTCCAAACCCGTGGCCGACCTGGTCACCATCGGGGGTCTTGAAATCGAGAAGAACCAGCAGTTCATCCTCCAAGTACTCGCCCTGGCTAAACGCGCCGGCAAGGACTACACTCTCGACATATATGGTGTAGGCCCACTTCGGGCATCCCTCGAGCGCACAGCCAGCAGACTTGGGCTCGCCAGCCAAGTCCGTTTCCGAGGTTTCGACCGCCATGTTCGCGACTCCCTCCCCTCATATCGCGCCTATCTTCACGCCTGCCCGGTTGAAACTGGCCCACTCGCATTGATAGAGGCAATGGCCGCCGGCCTACCCGTCTTAGCCGGAGCTAGTGGGGGGGTCTCAGAACTTATCTCTGACGGAGTGGAGGGGCGCTACTGGCCCTTGGACGACCCGGACCACTCCGCGCAAATCCTGATCGCTCTATTGGAAGACGAGAACGCTAGGCTCGCTGCAGCACGTGCCGCAAGCCTGCGGTACCAGTCCGGCTTCACCGCGGAGCTGGTCGTCCCCGAGCTACTAAACTTTTTCCAGTACGTGCAAACAAGGTGTACTCAAACCAAACCCACAGCAGAAACCTTCTTGACCGCGCACCCACGCCATCGATGGGCAGGCTAACCAACTTCGGTTAAACCCGAGGGGAAGACTTCGCTGGCTCCTGGAACACAAAGTGGCGACTCCCTCTGCTATCGTCGACTTGCTTCAGCGCACATACCGCGATCTAAGCGGCACAAACACCGGAGACCACCATGCTGACCTATGTAATCAACCTTGAGCGCTCCGCCGACAGACGCCGACACATAACCGCTGAACTTGCGAGCACCGGTATAAATTACGAGCTCATAACCGCCATAGACGGTCGAAGCCTCGACCTGTCCGGGCCCCAGCTGGTAAGGCCGGGGGAGCCAAACCAGCTACACAGTCCGCTTTGGGCTAGGACATGGAACCTGCCCGGGGTGGCCGGGTGTACTTTGAGCCACCTCTTGGTATACAAACGCATCATCGCCTCCGGTAGCGCACAAGCACTCGTCCTCGAAGACGACGTCGTGTTGATGCCCGACCTGCCGACGGTGCTCGACGCCCTCCCCGAGCACCTTTCGGGCGCAGAAGTCGTCCTCCTCAGCTTCGACAGCCACCAAAAGCTCTGCCAGCTCAGTTCTCGCGGCACCAAACCCCTCCCTGGCGAACGGTTACTGGCCCTTCCCTTGGACATAGCCGAACCTCTCAGTACGGCGGGTTACGTCATCACACGGGAAGCCTGCCGACGCATGCTGGACCGGATGACACCGGCTCGTGCAATGGCAGACGACTGGGCGTTTTTCTACCGACAAGGCGTCATCGACCGCCTCCGATGCGTAACGCCGATGCCCGTAAAAAAAAGCCCTGCCTTCAGCTCCACCATCCTCTACGACCCTGGCACTCTCAAAGCTCGCTTGCGGGCCCTCGCGTTTGCCCGTCGTTACACCTTCCTCGACCGGGCAGCCGCCTGGCGCCGCCGCCGCATCTTTCACGTAGGGGCCAACTGCGAGGTGATTGACCAGCCATTCCGCGAGAAGCCAACACGGTACGACGACGCTGTTCAATAACAAACGCCTCCCTTCCCTATATATAGCACGCGTCAAGGCCAGCAAACCACTCGGTGCACGAGGCGAAACTCTACTGAGCCCGAGCTACGCAGACTATTGGCGTTAGCGCCGTTTGACCCATGTAAAGAGCCATCCGACTCGGTTGACGCTCGTGCTCCCACCAAAGCACCACAGAGTGCCATTTCTGCTTGGTCCTGCTTGCTCCTGCTTGCTCAGTCTTGGTGCCAGTACTGTTGCCACTGGGAGAGGGAGAGGCCTGAGCAGGCGTTGCC
>JAMDDF010000121.1 GCA_023489205.1 Actinomycetota bacterium
GCGGCCCCGGCCAGTAGTGGCGCGCCCAGCAACGCGCCAATCAGTGCCAGTGACCAGGCCGCGAACAGCGGCCCCTGCCACTGCCACCTCCTTGGGGGCACCTATCGACAGTACCGCCCGGCGGCGTTCACTGCGCCGGCCCTTGCTGCTTCGGGCCATGTTTCTCAGGAAAGCGTAAGCTTCGCCGGTCCATGGTCCAACCGGCCGGGCCGGGCGCCGCGGCCGTGCTGGCCGCCTGGGAGCCCGAGCACCCCCAAGGCCCTGACCGTGGGGCACCAAGCGGTGCCGGCCGCCTCGGCGCCGGTCTGGGCTGCCGCCCGGCGGCGGGGGCTCAGCTCAACGTGAGGGAGACGTCGTTGGCCTTGCCGGCAGCCGCTGTCACTTGGGCCTCGCCGGAGGCACCGGGCGCCAGCGCCCTCACGGTCCAGGTGCCCGGCCGGGCGAAGAACCTGAACCGCCCCTCCTGCGAGGCGACCACTTCGGCGGTGAACTCGCCCGAGGAGTCTAGCAGGCGCACGTAGGCTCCGCCGGCGGGCTTCCCGGCGGCAGTCACCGTGCCCTGCACCACGGTCTCGCGCGAAACGTCGACGCCGTCCAAGTCACGTCCCTGGTCGGGGGCACCGCACCCGCTTGCCGGGTTGGACATCTCTTCTCAAGCCTCCTTCTCGATCGGGACGCCCACGAGGGAGCCGTACTCAGTCCAACTGCCGTCGTAGTTCTTCACACTGTCGAGGCCGAGCAGCTCGTGAAGGGCGAACCACGTGTGAGCCGAACGTTCGCCGATGCGGCAGTACGCGATCGTGTCCCGCCCTAGGTCGACGCCGGCGTCGGAGTAGAGCTTGCGCAGTTCCTCGTCGGACTTGAACGTGCCGTCTTCGTTGGCCGCCTTGGACCAGGGGATGTTTTTGGCGGTGGGGACGTGCCCGGCCCGCTGGGCCTGCTCCTGGGGGAGGTGGGCCGGGGCGAGGAGCCGGCCGGCGTACTCGTCGGGGCTGCGCACGTCGATCAGGTTTTTCGCGCCTATGGCGGCGACCACCTCGTCGCGCAAGGCCCTGATGTCGGTGCGGGGCTCCTTGGCCCGGTAGGCGGTCTTGGGGCGTGCCTTGACCTCGGCCACCATCTCGCGGCTCTCGAGCTCCCACTTCTTGCGGCCGCCGTCCAGCAGCTTTACCTTTTCATGGCCGTAGATCTTGAAGTACCAATAGGCGTAGGCAGCGAACCAGTTGTTGTTGCCCCCGTAGAGGACGACCGTGTCGTCGTTGCCTATGCCCTTCTCCGAGAGCAGGCGCTCGAAGCCGGCCTTGTCCACGTAGTCCCGGCGGATGGGGTCCTGCAGCTCGGTCTTCCAGTCGAGGCGCACGGCTCCTGGGATGTGGCCCTTCTCGTAGGCGCTCGTGTCCTCGTCTACCTCGACGAACACAACGCTCGCGTCGTCCAAGTGGGCTGCGGCCCACTGAGTGTCTACCAATACGTCTGCGCGGCTCATGTGAAAGTCTCCTCCCTTGTTAGGTCAGGTCTCCGGAACGCTGCGCCTGGGCCCGCCCCGGCTCGAGACTGGCCTACGACAGGCTAGCGGTCACTCGCCGCCATGATAGCCGATCTTGTTGATCAATTTTGTCAGGTATCTGCCCGCTAGGTGGCGACCTATGGGTAGGCTGCGGCTTTCGCCTACCACCCAGGAGGTCCGATGCCACGTCCTCGCACCGCCCTCGCCGCTACGGCCGCCCTTTGCCTGCTGAGCACGGTCTCCTTGCCGCTGGCCCTGGTCCCCCCCGGGGCGGCCGCGGCTCAGCCGAGGCACCCGGGCGCGTCGCTGCCGACCATAGTCATCGGCTCAGAAAACTTCACCGAGGAGATCGTCCTCGGCAACCTCTACAACGACGTGCTGAAGCACGCCGGCTTCAAGACCAAGCTCCGTTCCGACCTCGGCACACGCGCTTATGTGGACGGGGCGATGGCGCACAAGGCCATAGACCTCTTCCCCGACTACGCGGGCAGCCTGCTCGCCTACCTGAAGCCGAAGGAGACCACCCTCGCCACCAGGTTGAGCACCGACCTCCCGGCCTTGCGCAAAGCCTTGGCCGCGCAGGGGGCGACCGCCCTCGACCCGGCGCCGGCGATCGACACCAACGTCTTCGTCGTGACCAAGGCGACGGCCGACAAGTACCACCTGAAGACCATTTCCGACCTGAAGCCCGTGGCCTCGCACATGGTGTTGGCTGGCCCACCCGAGTGCCCCCAGTACGCCTATTGCCTAAAGGGCCTCGAGGGCGTTTACCACCTCCATTTCAAGGGTTTTGTATCCGCGGACGAGTCCGGCCCGATCACCCTGGCCGACCTGAAAAACGGCAAGGCCCAAGTGGCGGAGTTCTTCTCGACAGACACCGCCATATTGCAGGGCGGTTTCGTGGAACTGAAGGACAACAAGCACTTGGAGCCCGCCGACCACATCATCCCGGTCCGGCGGCGCAGTTCGACCCGGTCCACCTCGGACACGTCCCTTCCATCGAGGAGGACCCTCCCGCTCGACGGCTCGACCAGCCGGTTGACCATTTTCAGGACCGTGGTCTTGCCAGCGCCC
>JAMDDF010000086.1 GCA_023489205.1 Actinomycetota bacterium
CAACAAGCTCACAGACCTCTTGCAGTCCGTCGAGGCCGAAACCGAAATCTACGAAATCGTAGCCCAAAGCGGCCCTCGCCTCCTCCCTGAGCTGCGAGGCAGGCTCCTGCTGCGCGACTCCTCAGATCAGAACCTCGGCTGACCGAGGTCGCGTCCTGGGGGACAGGGGATGCCAAGGCCGGCCCGGTAGGCCTAAGCGACTGCTGGGCACCGCGCCTCGGGCGCACCTGTGGGCACCGCTACCCGGACAACTCTCAACGCTGCCCGCACGCGACGGGCACGGGAGATTACCTCTGCATCCCGCTGCTCGCACCAGAACAATCCCTGGGGGCCCTCCATTTGACCCCAGCCCCCGGCAGCGACGTAATCGACGCGGCAGATGAGGCTTTGGCGTCCACGCTCGTGGACAACGTCGCACTGTCACTTTCGAACTTCCGCCTTCGAAAGCTCCTCGAGTCCCAGGCGCAAAGAGACCCCCTGAGCGGCCTTTTCAACCGGCGCTATATGCAAGAAGCCCTTGAACGCGAGCTCAGCTACTCAACCCGGCATTCTCGCCCATTTAGCTTTGTCCTGCTCGACATCGACAACTTCAAGAGCTTCAACGACACCCATGGCCATGACGCGGCAGATGCCCTCTTGCGCGAACTTGCTCGTTTTTTGACTGACAACACAAGAACAGAAGACATCGCCTGTCGTTACGGAGGCGACGAGCTCGTGCTGATCCTGCCCGACACCTCCCTGGAAGGCGGCAGGGCCAAGGCCGAGGCGCTACAGGTGGGCATATCCAAGCTGCGCGCCAGCCACCTCGGCCAACTGTTGCCACCCGTCACCGTAAAGACAGGCGTATCTGCCTACCCCGTGGACGGCGACGACCTCGTATCGTTGTTCCGGGCCGCCGACACCGCCCTTTTGCGTGCCAAAGCCCAAAGCGGCACGGGCCACCAAAGACAAGAGCGCCGCGACCGAGGGAGCTGGCCGGTCTCAAAGGCCCCGTCCTAGGGGCAACACCCAGCTGAGCGCCTCCTTCTGGTGGCCGTAGAGCACGCTCAGGCACAGCTTCGCCGCACCTGCAGCCCGCTCGAGCTCAGCGCAGCTGCGCTGCAGCTCCTCGTTGCTCTCGGCTGAAACAGACACGTAACCAGCTAGCTTGTAGGCTCCTCTGCCCTGTGCGAGCTCCGCCTCCCTCCCCTCCACAGCCTCGGCTTCACGACGTTGGCGGGCCGTCTCCAAGAAACCTCCCTGTGCGCGCAGCTGGGCCTCGGCTAGCTGGGCAGTGCGCGAGCTTTCCGCGTCGCGCGCGGCGCGCTCGGGGGGCACTGGCGCCATGACAACAGAGAAGGAGCGACGGCCCCGCCCTACCAGCAACGGGGAGAGGAAGTCAGGCCCGACACGGCTCCTCGGCCACTGGGCGACCCAGTAAGTGCGGTGCCACCAGCCGTCGACACGCACCTGGGCCCAGTGCTCCTCTACGGCGAGCGGCCAGGGGTGACAACCACGGTAGCGAGCGAGCCTTGGGACCAAGGACGCGCCGAGAGCCGAGGCGGTGCCCTCTGCGTCGAGAGGGCCGTCACAAGCGATGCCGGCGTTGTGGAGCTGTAACCTGAGGGCTCCCAGTTGGTTGCGAAGTTCGGACGCCACCTGGGGTGGCACCCGACCATGGCGGTGCGACACCGGGGAGCGGACGCCGACCACGAGCAAGGTCTCGTGGCGCCAGGAACGCGCCCCGGCGCTCTCCAACAGGTCGCGCTGGCCGGCAAAGCTCGGGCTCGCCGGGTCGCCTGCCAACCTCAGGTGCTCAAGGAGGGAAGTGGCGTCCCCCGGCAGGGCGCGCTGGCACCACTGGACACGGACAAGAGGGCTTTTTTGGTTGGCCAGGGACTCGAGCACCCCAGCCCAAGCCGCGAGCCGCCGCTCCTTTCCTGGCCCGTCGAGAAGGCAAAACTCACCGCCTCGTGCCCGCACAATCGCGCACGCGCTACCAAAGCCCTCGTCGAGCACCACCCCGAGCGGGCCATCAGCACCTGTGGGCCCCACCTCAGTCACATACGTACCTGGGATGAAAGTCTTTGCCGGCAACGCAAGGACGGGGCGGCCGGCAACGTGGCCTCTTGGCACCGACACGGCCACCTTGGGCCGGCACACGAACGCCAACGCGACCGCGGCCCACTGCAGCGGGCTCCTCCCGTTGACGGGCCGGCACGCAGCCCCGGCCAAGGCGACGACCCCGGCCGCGGCCACAAGGCCACCAGTACCGGGCACTTCCTTGGTAACCAAAAAGGCAACGAGCACCGACAGCGCGATGAGCACCAGCTGGCCGGCGCCCAGGCCAGCCAAGACGCCTCCTTTGGCCAGAGGCTCGAAGCGGTAACCGAGCATCTCACCTGCGCCGTCTGGGCCCTCAGGCACTGCCACTGCTCCCAGCTTTGGCGCCGCCAGCGCTAGAACCGCCAGCTCTAGCACCGCCAGCTCTAGCACTAGCCCCGCCTTCGGGCACCGGTGGGCGGGCGGGCCCCAGCGGGTGGTCGGGGCCCTCGCCGCTGCCGCCCGCGTGAGCCCCGGCCGCGTGAACCCCGGCCG
>JAMDDF010000095.1 GCA_023489205.1 Actinomycetota bacterium
CTATGGCGCTTTCGAGATCAGCCGCGGGGTGGGGCCTTGCCACGAGGAGGAGGTCCCCACAAGCGAGCTATTGGACATGGCTGTCGGTGCTCACGGACGGGTCTATGCCCGTGGCACTACCCAAGGCTCCAACATAGTGCCCGTAGGCGCGCCTGAACCCGACGCCGAGGGCAGGCGCCCCGTCGGGGTGCTCGTCGACGGCGTCGTGCGCAGGGGGTTCCCAACTCCCTCAGGCCGTCTTGAGTTCTGGTCCTCCACCTTGGCCCACTGGGGCTGGGCGGAGCAAGCGCTACCGGGCTACATCAAGAGCCACGTGCACCCCGAGGTCCTCGACGAGGGTGAGATGGTGCTTATATCCACTTTCCGGCTCCCCACGCAGATCCATACCCGCTCGGCGAACTCCAAGTGGCTCGAAGAGCTAGCGCACACGAACCCACTGTGGCTAAACCCCCGGGACGCGCAGCGTCTGGGCGTCGCAACCGGGGACCTGGTGAGGGTCGACACCGCCATCGGCCACTTCGTCTTGAAGGCATGGGTTACCGAAGGTATCCGCCCCGGCGTGGTGGCTTGCAGCCACCACATGGGGCGATGGCGGCCCAAGGGGGAGACCGGGGCGCGCCAGGCCATGGCTGAAGTGGCCCTAAAAAACGAGGGGCACCGCTGGTCTATGCGGCGCCTAGGCGGCCTCCACCCGTTCAGCTCTGCTGACCCCGACACATCACGGCTGTGGTGGACCGACGTCGGGGTACACCAGAACCTGACCTTCCCAGTCCACCCTGACCCGGTCTCGGGGATGCACTGCTGGCACCAGTCGGTACGGGTACGCCCGGCCGGGCGCGACGATGCCGAGGGGGACATCGAAGTCGACACCGCCAAGGCGCACGAAGCCTTCCGGAGATGGTTGGCCATGACCCGGCCGGCGGGGTCGGTCAGCCCTGACGGGACCCGGCGCCCCTACTGGCTGATGCGCCCGCTCCGGCCTCGCCGAGAGGCGTACATGTTGGAGGGGGACCGTCCCTGAGCAAAGTTGCGGAGCTGTTCCGGGGCCTTGGCGTGCTGTGCGAAAAACCGGGCCACCTGCACGAGCGGATCGCCCTACTGCTCGGCGTCGGCGCGCCCCTCGACGTCGAGTCCTACACGCAGCTGTTCGTACTCCAGTGCCACCCCTACGCAAGCGTGTACCTGGGGCCCGAGGGGATGTTGGGTGGCGAGGGCACGGACCAGGTAGCCGGTTTCTACCGCGCCATCGGGCTCGTTCCCCCCGCCGAAGCAGATCACCTGGCCGCGCTTTTCGGTCTTTACGCCGCTCTGGCAGACGCAGAAGCAACTTCAGCCGGGACAGACGCCGCGGCGGCGCGCGCCGCTCGGGAGTCGCTACTCCAAGAGCACCTGCTCTCGTGGGTACCTGTCTTCCTCGACGCGCTCCGGCTGAGCGCCGACGCCCTCCACGCAGAGGCCTATGTGCAGTGGGCGGACCTCGTAGACCAAGCGCTGGCTTGCGAAAAGGCACGGTCCGCGGCCGGCACGACCCTACCCCGTGCGCTACGAGTCGCCCCAGGGTTCCCCGAGGGCAACGACGGCCTCGACGAGCTCGTAAGCGCAGTACTTTCACCTCTACGCAGCGGCATGGTGCTCTCCCGTCTCGATCTCGCCCGCGCCGGGCAAGAAACTGGCGCTGCCGGACGCGTGGGTGAGCGGCGCTTTGCCCTCACCTCAATGCTTCGCGAGGCCCCCGTCGAGATGCTGTCCTGGTTGGCGACGCAAGCTGCCAACTGGGAGCACCGGCACCTCTCAAGGGCCCGTCCACAAGACGCAGTAGCGCAGTGGTGGGCTAAGCGCGCAGCCTCAAGCTCTTTTCGGCTCAGCCAGAGCGCCCAAAGCGCCGCTAGGCAGCTGGCCGAGACCTAGCAAACGTATATTCGTGCTCCGAACTACCCCCCTCGAGACGAGTGACGTACTTGCCGTCAGGGCTCACCTCGCAGTCGAAGCGCACAACAAAAGCGCCCTGGTGAGCTGCATCCAGTCCTGGCCGGATATTCGAAGAGGACGGCATAAGCCGCTCCTGGTGATCCCTGCCACCAGGGTCGAGCAACCACCCGCGCGCCTTCGGGGCCCTCGGTGCAGGAGCACCACGATGACGACGGCCCGAGGATGACAGGCCGCCCACGCTCATCGAGACCGATAGCCCTCGCGCCCGCCCGTTCGGCCCTCGCGATCGGAGGCACCCGGCGCTGAGGCGCACTTCCGGCCACCGCGACGAGAGGGACGACCCCAGCCTCGCGACCTTGACAGGACCTTGACACGGACCTTGACAGGCCTATCTAACTGGGCAAACGTACCTCGGGACGGCGATGAGAAAATTCCTGCTGTCAAGGTTTTCGTCAAGGTCCCCGTCAAGGTGCCTGCCCGACGATCAGCGCCATGGCAACTTCGTCGGCCCACCTGTTCGCCTCGCTGTCGCGCTCCGCCGGCGCCCGGTACGCCAAGCTGGCTACGCGCGCGGGCGCCTTCGCGCCGAGTCCCGCCGGCGAGGAAAAGAGGTGCTA
>JAMDDF010000132.1 GCA_023489205.1 Actinomycetota bacterium
GGGGCGGCTGGAAAGCCCTGCCCCGCCGCCGCCTAGGAAGCTTGGCCCCTCATCTGGGTAGCCGACCGGCCCGAGTTGTTTGGACAGGCCGAACTCGCGTACCATCCGCACGGCGAGCTCGGTCGCCGAAGCGAGGTCGTTCGCTGCGCCGGTAGACCCCTGGCCCAGCTCTACCAGCTCTGCTGCGCGCCCACCAAGGCGGACCGCCAAGCTGTCGTAGAGGTAGTCCTCGCCGTAAAGGTGGCGGTCCGAGAGGGGGAGCTGCTCGGTCACGCCGAGGGCTTGGCCGGCCGGAAGGATCGTGACCTTGGCAACTGGGTCGGCTTTGGCGACGAGCGCGGCCACCAGGGCGTGGCCCGCCTCGTGCACTGCGACGGCTTCTTTTTCGTCGGGGAGCAGCACGTTGGTCCCCTCGCGCCGGCCGAGGATCACCCGGTCCCTCGCCTCGTGGAAGTCGGCGGCGACGAGGAAGTCCCGGTTGTCGTGGGCCGCGTTGATGGCAGCCTCGTTGACCAGGTTGGCAAGGTCTGCGCCTGAGAACCCCGGCGTCCCCCTCGCCACGACTTCGAGGTCCACGCCGCGATCGAGCCGTTTACCCCGGCAGTGGACCTTTAAGATCGCGAGACGGTCCGACATGGTCGGCAGCGGGATCTGTACCTGGCGGTCGAAGCGCCCTGGGCGCAGTAGGGCTGGGTCGAGGATCTCGGGCCTGTTGGTGGCCGCCAGCACCACGATGCCCTTGGAGACATCGAAGCCGTCCATCTCGGCGAGGAGCTGGTTGAGGGTTTGTTCGCGCTCGTCGTTGGAAACCACCGCTCCTGAGCCGCTCCTTCTTTGGCCTATGGCGTCGATCTCGTCCATGAAGACGATCGCGGGGGCGCGCCTGCGCGCCTGCGCGAAAAGGTCCCGGACTCTGGCAGCGCCCACGCCCACGAACATCTCGACAAAAGAGGAACCGGTGACCGAGAAAAAGGCGACACCGGCCTCGCCAGCGACGGCGCGGGCGAGCAGCGTCTTGCCCGTGCCAGGAGGGCCTACCATCAAGATGCCCCTGGGTGCCATGGCGCCAGCACGTTCGTAGCGGTCGGGGTTCCTAAGGAACTCCACCACCTCGGCCACCTCTGCTTTGGCCCCCTCGTAGCCGGCTACGTCCGCGAAGGTCGTGGTGGGGTTGGTCGAGTCGAAGAGCTGGGCCTTGGACTGTCCCTGGCCGAAGATACCAAGGGGCCCTCCGGTGGTGGCGCCGCGCTTGGAAAGCCGGTACCACAAATAGCCCGGGAGGGCGATCACGAGCAGCAAGATGACCCAGCTGAGCACCTCGGAGCCGAACGAGGGGCCAGCGGTGGTGGCAGTGACCTGCACGTTGGCGCGCTGGAGCCGCTCGAGCAGGGAAGAGCCGGCAAGAGAGGGCACCACGGTCGTGTAGCCGTGGCCGTTGCGAAGCAGCCCCGAGGCGCTCCCGCTCGGGTTGAGCGTGACCGTTGAGACCTTTTTGTTGCTCACGTCCTTTACGAACTGGGAGTAGGTGAGCGTGACCGGCGAGGTCACGCGCGTCGCTGGTAGCACGAAGAAAAGCACGACGAACGCGGCGGCAGCTAAGGCCCACAGCCAGTGCCGCCACGCTGGCGGCGGGGGAGGGGCCGACCGCACGGGCTTGGCGCCGTTCGGCGGGGTGGAGGCCTGGTTGGTCATGGGCCCAGTCTGGTCTTTCTTGACGCCCTGGGGTGCCAGTCCGCTAACATGGTTCTGCTGCCCACCCGGGCAGCCGAGGAGAGGTTGCCGCCACGGCGGGGAGTCCCAAAAAATTTGGGCCCGCTGTATTGACAGCTCCCGCCTCGTAGGGTATGTTTGTAACCCGCTCACCGGAGCCCCGCTCACTGAACGGGTTCTTCGGTTGAGTAACGTGCCACGAGGGGCCGTAGGCCCGGAGTGGTGTGGTGCACGTTGGCACCGCCGCCTGCTTTGAGCAGACGAGTGCTGGCGCGAGCAGTGGACCTTGAAAACGGAATAGAGGAAGCCAAAAGCTAGTGCGGGTGCCTCGGCGTGAGCCGGGGTGCCAAACCTTGTCAAGCACTAGACGGACAACAAGTCTTGTCTTGTGCCAGCCAGCCCTCCTTGGCGGAGGGTTGGTTCGCTCTAAAGGGTCTCTTAGGTGTACCCCTCGGGGTGTGCCGGAGGTCTCGATGGAGAGTTTGATCCTGGCTCAGGACGAACGCTGGCGGCGTGCTTCACACATGCAAGTCGAACGGGGCCCATCCAGTGGCAACACTGGTGAAGGCCTAGTGGCGAACGGGTGAGTAACACGTGAGGAACCTGCCCCGAAGACCGGGATAACAGCGGGAAACCGCTGCTAATACCGGATACCCCCAGCTGGTCACATGGCTGGCTGAGGAAATGGGCTCCGCTTCGGGAGGGCCTCGCGGCCTATCAGCTTGTTGGTGGGGTAACGGCCCACCAAGGCAACGACGGGTAGCTGGTCTGAGAGGACGACCAGCCACACTGGGACTGAGACACGGCCCAGACTCCTACG
>JAMDDF010000034.1:0-515 GCA_023489205.1 Actinomycetota bacterium
CTTGGAGCGCGACGGCGAGATATCTTCCGACGAGCTCGACCGTGCCGAAAAGGAGCTGGAAAAGCTCACCCACGAACATGTCGGCGAGATCGACCGCGTGCTTGCCCACAAGGAGCAGGAGCTCCTAAACGACTAGCCTCTTCGCGACCCTCCATGGGTGCGAGGACGGTTTCCGCGGTTCGAACAGGAGACGCTGCTGGGTTTCTTGCGAAGTTCAATGAGGGCACGCACGGATGATCCCGCCGAACCGGCCGCGCAGGGGTACGTGCCGGGCGGCTGGGGTGGGGCAGGAGCTCCTACCGGCTACGACCCAGGCGCCCCGACCGGGCCCGAAGGGGTAGCGGCGGCCACGGCAATCGAGGACATCGGCGACATTATGGAGTACCCTCGCGAGGTTAGGTCGCCGGTAGCAGTGCCGGTGGCTGCGACCAGGACTATGAGCGGAGGAGAGGGTACGGAACTGCCGCATTGGGCGGACCCGCCCACCGGTGAAGTGCCGAGCGCCCTTGCCGGCC
>JAMDDF010000034.1:525-2513 GCA_023489205.1 Actinomycetota bacterium
ACGACCTGAACGGCTGGTCCAACGGGCCTGGAGTGGAAGACCTGGTGGATGAGGACGACATGCCGCTGGGCCACGACGAAGGGGCTGGTGACCCATTTTCCTTCGATGAGGACTTCGAGCGCTTGGAGCGCGAACGGTCGCAGCTGACCGGGCCGATGGCGGCTATCCATCCCGACGCCGACGCCGAGGTCGAAGATGGCGAAGTTGGCGAAGACGGCGTGGTCGGCCGCTCGGGGCCAGCGGGTGCGCGGGTAAGCGGCCTTGGGCATGGCGCTCAGGGGCGCGCCGCGGGCGGTGTCACGGGCGATGAGTACGACCCCGGCGATGAGGGCGGCTACGGCGCTGGCGACGAGGCGGTCGAGGAGAGCAGGGCAGTCCTCGACGTGTTCCCGGCGAGCCTCGCGGCCAGGAGGCTCCGCGAGACGGCGGGTGCGGACGCGGCGCGCGCCGGCACGCGCAGTGGAGCCGGCCGCAATGGGACCGGCCGCAGTGGGAGCGGCCGCAATGGGACCGGCCGCAATGGGACGGGGCGGAACGGCAACGAGCGCACGGGGCGCTCTGTACGAGCGGGCGAGCCGGCGCCGAGCGCGGAGGGGAGCCAAATGGCTAGGCCAGTGTCTCCGGCCCCTGGGGCCGCCAACTACGGGGGAACCGAGAGGAACGGGGGCCCACCAGGGCACCTGACCGGCAGGCGTGCCTCCACCCCTTACGACGTCAACGCAGAAGCAGCCCTCGGTAGGCCAGGCCGTAACGTTGGTGCGGCGGTAGCGACGGGCGCCGGCCTGGTCGTGGTGTTCGTTGTCTGTTACCTGGTTGGCCCAGGGGCGCTGGTTGCCCTGTCTACGGTCGCGATCCTCGGTTGCGCCCTCGAGGCCTTCTCGATGCTGCAGGAGGTTGGCTTCCGCCCAGCGACGCTCGTCGGCGCGCTCGGGTCTGGCGGGGCAGTTCTGGCCGTCTACTGGAAGGGCACGGCTGCGTTACCCGTGGTGGTGGCCGTCGTGTTGGCTGCATCGTTCCTTTGGTACCTAGCGCGCGTGGTGGAGGCGAGGCCAGTGGTGAACGTGGCCGTTACCTTCCTCGTATTTGCCTGGGTGGGGGTCATGGGTTCTTTCGCGGGTCTGCTGCTCGCTGCCCACAAAGGGGGGCATCTTTTCCTCGGGGCCGTCGTCCCCACCGTGCTCTGCGACGTGGCGGCCTGGTTTGTCGGGAGCCGTATCGGCAGCCATCCGCTGGCCCCTCAAACCAGCCCGGGGAAGACCTGGGAAGGGGTCATTGCCGGCGCTGTCGTGGCTGTTGTGGCGGGGGCCGTCATCGGCCACTCCCTCTCGCCCTGGGGAGGCCTGCGCCATGGGGTGGAGCTGGGCGTTGTGATCGCCATCGTTGCGCCCGTTGGCGACCTCGTGCAGTCGATGGTGAAACGCGACCTTCGCTTGAAGGACTCGGGAGCCTTGTTACCCGGCCACGGCGGGCTCCTCGACCGGTTCGATTCGATGCTCTTCGTGCTCCCAGCCGTGTACTTCTTGGCCACTGGGCTCCACCTCGCCGGCTGAGCCCTCGAGATGACTGAGCGGGTAAAGGGGTCGCGGGCGCTTTACATCGCGGGCAGCACCGGTTCAGTCGGGACGCAAGCCCTGGACGTGGTCCGGGCATCTGAGGGGAGCTTCGAGGTGGCCGCGCTGGGGGCTGGCACGTCCGTAGAGGCTCTCGCCGCCCAGGCGCGCGAGTGGCACCCGAGGCGCGTTGCGATCGGCGACGGCTCGCGTGCAGCCGATCTCAAGGCGCTCGTCCCGCCAGGCACCGAGGTTCTGGCCGGCGATGGAGCCCTCGCCGAACTGGTCCGGGACGCAGACATAGTGCTGAACGCGGTGGTCGGCGTCGCGGGGGGTCTCAGCGGGGACGACCCTTCGGGCGTGACGACCACGCCCTGACCCCGCGGAGCGGCACACCCCGGCATCAACAGACTCACCGCGGCCACCAACGCGACCACG
>JAMDDF010000001.1:0-4010 GCA_023489205.1 Actinomycetota bacterium
CAGCTCCTACAGGCCCCAGCTCCTACAGGCCCCAGCTCCTACAGGCCCCAGCTCCTACAGGCCCCAGCTCCTACAGGCCCCAGCTCCTACAGGCCCCAGCCTAGATGGACTCAAATGTAGCGGTGCGCTCACCAAAGGCGAGGACGGTGCCGGTGCGCACAACGTGGGGCTCCCCGGCGGCGAGCCGCTGCCACGCCTTGGCCGGCTCGTCCCAAATGAACGTCCCGTTGGTGGAGCCCCGGTCCACGACCACGAGCTCCCCGTCACGCACCCGAAGCTCGGCATGGACCCTGGACATGCTGTCGTTTTGACCAGAAGGTACCACCGGCGCAAGCTCACCGGAATGTACGGCCTCGTCCCCGTCGACGTCACGGCCAACAAGCACAGGGCCAGAGAGGTGGTGGACCTCTCCATTGTCCCAGGTCAACCTGCCAAGCCCTGACTGCACAACCGTGACGGCCTGGCTCGGTCCCAAGGTCTCCCGGCGCGAGGCTGGCACCTCGGCCACAGTGAAGTCAGCTTCTGGGAAGTCGGAGTCCACCAACGAGGGCTCGACAATGGTCGGGCTCTCGGCGTCAGCGTAACTAGCGGCAGCCCGGCGGCCGGCCTCGGCCACCCTGGCGCGCCGGGCAGCCTCACGCGAAGCCTGCTCCTCAAGCGCCGGCTCGCGCTGGGCCGGCTCACGCTGGGCCGGCTCACGCTGGGCCGGCTCACGCTGGGCCGGCTCTGTGGCACGCTCGGGAACTGCCGCAGCCCAAGGCAGCGCCGTACGCTCAGGCGTGGCCAGCAGGAACCCGCTGGCCCTTATCACGCCCTCGCGCAGGTCTGCAAAGGGGTCGCCCTCTGCTTGTTTGCCCGCTCGAAGCACGCTCACGTCGCGCAGCAAACGGTTGAGCCAGGACCCTACGTCGTCACCGCCGTAGAGCTTGGCCTCCGAAGTTCCCCTCTGGACTGCGACTTCAACAGGGCCATGGACCACGGCGACCAAACCGTCGCCCCGCGCTGCGACGATCGCAAAGGGTGGCCATGGCTCCGAGCGTGGGTCCGCTAGTCGCGACCCCACCCGGCCCAGCAGGTCGGTTGGGTCGCTCGCAGACAGGCATGCGGCGACAAAGGCCGCCGTGCCTTGGCCGGTACCTGGAGCCCAGACCACCGCGCTAGGAAGTCGGCAGAGCCAGCCGTCCCCGCCGAGGGTCGGGACAAGTCGTGCGAAGGATAGATCGATGTTGCCCACCGTCAAGACGGTACACCAGGTGAGCCTCCTTGGGCGCGTACCCTTGTCGCGTGAGGAGCTCGCCGGCGTTCTTGGACCACTCCCTGCCGCTCGCGTTCGCCCACAGGGGCGGCGCATTGGAGGCGACTGAAAACAGTTGGGCCGCCTTCTCGCACGCCGTCTCCCTCGGCTACAGCTACGTTGAGACCGACGTGCGCGTCACTTGCGACGGTGTGCCCGTAGCCTTCCACGACCCTAGCCTTGAGCGCCTGACCGGCTCTAAGGGCCTCCTGCGCGACACTGATTCGCAAAAGCTCGACCGAACCCGCCTCGCCGACGGGAGCCCAGTGCCCAAGCTCGAAGACCTGCTTGCAGCGTGGCCGGAGCTACGTTGGAACATCGATGTCAAGTGCGCCGAGGGCAGCGGGCCGGTCCTAGAAGCGCTCAGGCGCACCAAGGCCGAGCCCCGCGTCCTTGTCACGGCGTTTTCGGCCCGCACAGTGGGGAGGTTGCGCGCCGTCCTCGGGCACGGCGTTGCCAGTGGGGCCAGCGCCTGGGAGGTAGCCGGGCTGCTGCTCGCGAGGCACGCTCGCTTGAAGCCCACTTGGGCCAGGTGCTCCGCTGCTCAAGTACCCGTGAACTTCAAGGGCCTTAGGATCCTCGACGCTGGCTTCGTGGGCACCTGCCACGCTGCAGGCATCCAGGTCCACGCATGGACCGTCAATGAACCCGCCGAGATGGCCCGCCTCTTGGACCTCGGCGTAGACGGCCTCATGACCGACCGTCCCAGCATGCTCAAGGAACTCTTAGTGAACTCAGGACGCTGGGGCTGACCCACCTTCGCGCATGCTTACCTAAACCTGTAGGTGATCCTGCCCCGCTTCAGGTCGTAAGGACTTATCTCAACTTGAACGCGGTCCCCCGGCAGCACTCTGATGCGGTGCATGCGCATCTTGCCAGAGTTGTGTGCTAGCACCTCGTGGCCGTTGTCAGTCTTTACGCGGAAGGTCGCGTTCTTGAGCGACTCCACGACGGTGCCCTCAAGCAGGATTGCCTGCTCCTTGGCGCTGGTATTGGACAGTTGCCGTACCTCCTGTGATCCTCGGACCCAAAGTCTACCGGCCAAACACCGAGCTCAACGGACGCCCGTGCGCGGGCCAAGCAGCCCGGTCGCCTCCAGCTAGCTAGGCACCCGAGGGTCTGGGCATGGCTCTCGTAAGACCTCCGAGCTCGCCTTGTCTGTGCGCAGTGCTAGGAACCTCGGGTGGCGCAGGCGTCCATCAGGGGTCCAATTGCTAAAGGCGACCTCAGCCACCAGCTGCGGTTCGACAAAGCGGGCAGCCTTGTCGGGGACCGCAGTGGCGAACGGGGACGAAGGGCGTTGGGCCTGGGCCAACATCTCGTACAGGTCTCCCAGGGTTCGCTCGCTGAAGCCAGTGCCGACTTTGCCGGCATAGACGAGCCGGCCTTGCTCCCAGTAGCCGAGCAGTAGCGCACCAAAGCCTCTGCGCACCCCCTTGGGAGGCGTAAAGCCTCCTATGACCAGCTCTTGGCGGCAACTGCACTTGAGCTTAAGCCACTCTGGCCTTCGGCCCCCTCTATAAGCGGAGCCTAGGCGCTTTGCGACTAGGCCCTCCCAGCCCTCGCGACAAGCGCGCTCCATCAAGAGCTCGGGGTCGCCTCGGACAGGCCGCACGAGCTTCAAGTGACGGCCTTCGGGGACGGCCTGTTCCAAGAGGGCCTTGCGCTGCTCGAGGGGGAGATCCCGAAGGTCTTCACCGAGCAGCCAGGGCATGTCGAAAACCCAGTACTCCACGTCGTCAGCACAGCCCTGGTGAAGTGCAGCGAAGTCGGCGACGCCACCCACCAACGCCACGGCCTCCCCGTCCAATACCACGTTGTCTACGCTCAGGTTAAGGACTGCCTCGACGAGGTCGGGGAAGCGTGCGTTGAGAGACAGCCCGTTGCGCGACCATAGGTGAGTTTCGGTATTGTTTCGCACGGCGATCAAGCGCAGGCCGTCGAGCTTCGGCTCGAACAACCAGCCGCCACCTCCGAAGCCGTCACCTCCAGCGGGGCCTTGGTGCTTGGCTCGCGCGCTCAGCGGCCCGCCCGCACGTGTGCCCAGTTCAGCGCCTGGAGCGGCGAGCATGGGCTCAATGAAGCCGGCCGGCTTCGCTGTGGCGCTCTCGGCGCTGCCGCCCCCGCCGGGCGGCACTTAGGTACCCCGTTCCTGGCTAGCCATCATAAGAGCGCCGAGGAACTCCGAAGCCCACCGGTGGACGTCGTGGGCAAAGATGCGCCGGCGCATCCGGCGCATCCGCCATGCTGCCTCGGAAGGGCTTGCGCTCACCGCAGCCATGATCTGGCTCTTCATAGTGTCGATGTCGTGAGGGTTAACGACCCAAGCTTCGCGAAGCTCTCGGGCCGCCCCCGCCAGCTCAGACAACACAAGCCGACCACCCAGGTCGGGGCGACAGGCGACGTACTCCTTGGCAACTAGGTTCATGCCATCCCTGAGCGGGGTGACGAGCGCGACGTCTGCCGCCAGGTACAAAGCCGCCATCTCCTCTTGGGGGAAGCTCTGGTGCAAGTAGTTGACCGCCGGACGGCCCACGGGGCTGTAGTCGCCGTTTATGGCACCCACTGCGCGCTCCACCTCCTCACGTAGCTTCTTGTACTGCTCGACCTCGCCCCGGCTCGGGCTCGCGACCTGAACGAGCACGGCATCCGGCGGCCGGAGGCGGCCCTCTGCGAGCAGTTCGCCGTAGGCGCCCAGCCGATGGAGCAACCCTTT
>JAMDDF010000001.1:4027-5321 GCA_023489205.1 Actinomycetota bacterium
GTGTAGTCCGGCCGGTCCACCCCGAGCAGCACTACCTCCGGCTGACCGAGGTCCTCTCGGATCTGGCGAGCACGTCGGCGCACGTCGGGGCTCTGGGCGAGCCTTGACAGCTCGCGGGCGCCGACCGAGATCGGGAAAGCGCCGACTCTGGCGGTGCGCGCACGGCCGCTGCGCCGCACGACATGTACGAGAGAGCCCTGAGTCCTAAAGCCATTGAAGCGCCGGCACGCCCGGAGGAAATTGAGCGCGCCGTCGGGCGTCTGGAACCCGACCAGATCTGCCCCAAGGAGCCCCTGGACGATCTCGCTGCGCCAGGGCAGCTCGGCGAACAGCTCGACCGGGGGGAAGGGGATGTGGTTAAACCAACCGATCTGCAGGTCGTCGCGAAGGCCACGCAACATCGCGGGGACCAATTGGAGGTGGTAGTCGTGGGCCCAGACGGTGGCACCCGGTGCGGCGTGAGCTGCCACGGCGGAGGCGAAGCGCTGATTGACCTCAACGTACGCGTGCCACCACCGTCGCGAGTAGACCGGGGGCGCCACCACGTCGTGGTACAACGGCCAAAGGGTCGCGTTACAAAACCCCTCGTAGTAGGTCCCGACCTCCTCCTCGTCAAGCAGGACCGGCAGTGCGTGAACGCCCTCGCCTTCGAGGCTGGCTTCGCTACCGGCGCACTCAGGTGCGTCGGGCTGGGTGACCACTTGGAGGCGCCCGGTGTCCGCCCAAGCCGGGGCATCGTCGTTTTCGAACCAGGCTCGTTCAAAGGATCCGTGCTCGCCCGCCGCTCCGAGAGAAGGGCTGGCCTCTCCGGCCCAACCCACCCAGGCACCGCCGGTAGAGCTGATGACAGGCCGGAGCGCCGACACCAGCCCGCCCGCGCCAGAGCTCCACTGCGCGCCACCCGCTGGGTTTGCCCGGACCGGCAAGCGGTTTGAGACAACGATGAAATCGAACTGCCTCTCGTCCGCGGCGGCCTCGGCTCCCTCGCCAGGCTTACTCGGTACCGACACCGAACTCGTTCCTACCCAGTCGGCACGCTTTGGGCACATCCGGCGGCCCTAGCAAGGAGCCCGGGCAGCGTGACGGCCGAAGAGACCAGGTCAGCGCCAAGGTGCTCGAGCTGGGTCCGGCAACTAAAGCCGTCGCACACAACCACCGCCCCGTCGTCAGCACCCTCACGGGCAGCCAGCGCAGCACCCAGCCGACCGGCCGCCCCTTCGGGGGGCAAGGCGCTGCCTGCTAGGGCCGCGCGAAGCTTGGGGAGCCAAAATTCTTCACCGATCTTGCGCGACAG
>JAMDDF010000001.1:5331-12446 GCA_023489205.1 Actinomycetota bacterium
GGCGAGCACGGATCCTTTGAACGAGCCTGGTTCGAAAACGACGATGCCCCGGCTTGGGCGGACACCGGGCGCCTCCAAGTGGTCACCCAGCCCGACGCACCTGAGTGCGCCGGTAGCGAAGCTTGGGGAGCCAAAATTCTTCACCGATCTTGCGCGACAGCGCCTCTGTACGGGCGTCAAAGCCAAACGACCCGGCAAGCCCGCAGCACCCTGCGTCGAGCACCTCGACCTCGTAGCCGAGCGCGGCCAGGACCGCCTGGTCGGCACTGGTACCAATGACTGCTCGCTGGTGGCAGTGGGGGTGCAAGACAGCTCTCCGGCGCTCGCCCTCAGGCACCTCGGCCTTCAGACGATCGAGTAGCCCTCGCTCGAGTATGAACTCAGCGGGGCTCTTCGCGCTCGACGCGAGCGCTGCGGCCCTGGGGTCGTCGTGGAGCAGCTCAGGCAGCTCGTCCCGAAAAGCCGCGAGGCAGCTGGGTTCGGCGACCACCACGCTCAACCCGGCCTCCACCCAGGGTGCCAGCACGGTTACCAGCCGGCGAAGGGAACGTTTGGCCAGGTCGAGCATGCCGGAGTCATACAGGGTCCGGCCGCAACAGGCCCAGCCCGAAGGCACGGCCACCGCCTCACCGAGGGCGGACAGGGCGTGTACGAGGTCCGCCCCATCAGCCGGCAAGAAGGCTTCTGTGAATGAGTCCGGCCAGACCACGACAGAACTGTCCGCCGGCGCCCGGTCCGCTGCAGCGACAACCAACGGGTCTACCGAGCGCCGTAAGCCTCCAGCAGTGGAGAAACGAGGAACTGCACGCTTGGTAGTGACACCTCCAGCGCGCAACAACAAGCGACGTGCGGGAGAACCGAGCACCGCATTGGCCGAGCGTGCTCGCCTGGGCGACGCCGTCAAGTAGCGCGTCGCCCAGGGCAGCAGGCCGAGCGCGTACATGATGGCCGGCCTGGCCCGGTGCTTGTAGTAGTGGTAATTGAGCTCAGACTTGTAGGTCGCCATGTCCACGTGGGTGGGGCAGTCGGACTTGCACGCCTTGCACGACAAGCAGAGCTCCAGGGCCTCGTGAGCAGGCTCGTTGTCCCAGGCCGGCTCCACCAGGTGGCCGCCCTCCTCCCCAGGGGCAACTGCCTGGAACATCTCCCCCAGGATCTTGGCCCTTCCCCTCGTCGAGTGCACCTCATCACGGGTGGCCCGGTAGGAGGGGCACATGGTCGCAGTGTCGTCGCGCCGGCACCTCCCGACACCTACGCAACGGGCCGCCGCGTGCATGAGCGAACCGTCGTCAGCGGCGAAGGCGTAGCCCGTAGGCCGGAGCCCTGGGCGCTCGTGCATTGTGAAGTACCTGACGTTGGAATCAAGCGGGTTCGCATCGACGACTTTGCCGGGGTTCATCAAGCCGTCGGGGTCCCAGAGCCGCTTGAACTCCCCGAAGGCTCCCACTAACTCGGGGCCGTACATGACTTCCAGCAGCTCGCCCCGGCTCTGGCCGTCACCGTGCTCGCCCGAAAGCGACCCACCGAGGGAAACGACCAGCTCGGCCGCAGCCGTCACGTAGCGGCGGTACTGGGCCAAGCCCTCTCTAGTGCGAAAATCAAAGTTGTTGCGGGTGTGGACGCAGCCCTGGCCGAAGTGCCCGTACCACGCGCCCGAGTAACCGTGCTCGGCCCACAACGCCGACACTCCCCGTAGGTACTCGGCCAGGCGCTGGGGGGGCACCGCAGCGTCCTCCCAGCCCTCATAGTTGTGCTTGCCGTCGACGCGCATGGCAGTAGCACCAAGGGCCGATTCACGCACCGCCCAAAGCGCCCGCTGGTCACCGGCACTAATAACGTCCTTCCAGATCACGCCTTTAGGGAGCCCGGCCACCAACGCCCGTGCGGCCGCGCGGGCCTCGTCCTCGCTCTCGCCACCAAGCTCCGCAAGTAGCCAGCCGTCACCTTCGGGCAGGAGCGCCAACCCTTGCGCGTTCAGCCGGTGTGCCCGGCTTTGCTCGACCAGGGTCCGGTCGAACCCCTCCAGCCCGAGCAGGGGGTGGGCGAGCAGCTCGGGCACAGCTTCAGCTGCTGCGTAGATGTCCGGGTAACCCAGCACGACCAGGGCACGCTTGGCAGGGCTCGCCACCAGCCGCAGGGTCATCTCCGTGCTAAAAGCACAAGTCGACTCGCTGCCCACCAGCGCCCGGGCAACGTGCATACCGTTGTCGCTCCTGAGCTGGTCCAAGTTGAAGCCGCTCACGCGCCGTGGGATGTCTGGGAACCTCTCGGCAACGAGCGCGCCATAGCGCTCGTCTAGTGCTCTCAGCCCCTTCAATAGCTCGCTCAGGCGCCCACCCAGCGAGATCGCCGCTGCCTCTGCCCCTTTGGTGTAGCGGCCCACCTCCAGAGCTTCGCCGCCGGCCAGCACGACTCGGAGTGACTCGACGTTGTCGGAGGTCTTGCCTGCGTACAGGCCATGGGTCCCGCACGAGTTGTTGCCCACCATGCCGCCAAGGGTGCACCAGGCGTGCGTGGCGGGGTCCGGCCCGAAGGTAAGCCCGTACTGGCCCGCCGCACGGCGCAGCTCGTCGAGGACCACGCCCGGCTCAGCGCGCGCCAAACGCTTTTGAGGGTCGACCTCCACGATCTTGGTCATGTAGCGGCTCATGTCAACGACGACCGCTTCGTTGCAGGCCTGGCCGGCGAGGCTCGTACCCGCACCCCGGCCGACCAAGGCGGCGCCAGCTTCAGCAGCGATCCTCGCTACCGCCTGGACGTCCTGTTCGTCGCGAGGCAGCACGACACCGAGCGGCACTTGGCGGTAGTTGGAAGAGTCGCTCGCATACGCCGCCCTGGTCGTCGCGTCAAAGCGCACGTCCCCCGTTATGGACCTTGCGAGCTCCTGGCCAAGTACCTCTCGGCGCTCTTCGCTCAGCCTGGGACGCTTCCATCGCCTGGTGACCACAGCCGGCGAGCCTATCGTGGCAGCCGGGCAGCCGACCTAGCCGCTCAGAGGCTTTGGACCACCTTGGCCATAAGTTCGCCCGCCTCGGTGGGGTTGCCCGCGACCTTGACACCGGCCTCAGCAAGCGCCTGCATCTTGGCCTGGGCGGTGCCCTTGTTACCCGAGATAATGGCACCCGCGTGGCCCATGCGCCGCCCCGGCGGCGCTGTGACACCGGCGATGTAAGACACGACAGGCTTGGTGACGTGCTCGGAGATAAAAGTAGCGGCTTCCTCTTCCCCGGTGCCCCCGATCTCGCCGATCATCATGACTGCCTGGGTCTCGGGGTCGGCCTGGAAGGCCGCCAGGCAGTCCACGAAGCTCGTCCCTGGGACGGGGTCGCCCCCGATACCGACGCAGGTGGTCACGCCGATACCCATTTGCTTGAGCTCATAAAGCGCCTGGTAAGTGAGCGTCCCACTGCGGCTCACGATACCTACAGGCCCTCCCCCTAGCGCGATCTCCCCAGCGGTAATCCCGATGTTGCACTTACCGGGTGTTATGACGCCAGGGCAGTTGGGCCCGATCAGCCGGCTGCTAGGGTAATTGTGCCGCAACTCGCTGTACACCCGCGCCTCGTCTTGCGCAGGTATCCCCTCGGTTATGCAAACGATGATCTCCATCCGGGCGGCAGCAGCCTCGATGATCGAGCCCGGGGCAGCCTTGGGCGGCACCGCTATGAAGCTCGCGTTCGCCCCGGTGGCCTCGCGCGCCTCGGCCGCGCTTGCAAACACCGGGATACCCTCTACTTCTTGGCCACCCTTGACCGGGTTGACGCCGGCAACGACCTTGGTACCGTAGTCACGGTTGCGCAGCCCGTGGAAGCGTGCCTGGCCACCGGTCAGCCCATGCACGACCACTTTGGTCGACTCGTCCACGAAAATGCTCAACCTATTTCCCTCCTGCAAGCTCGACGGCCCTGCGGGCTGCATCCATCATGGTTGGCGCTGTCATAACAGTCTCAGATTCGACGGCACGTAATATCTCACGTCCCTCTTCGGCATTGGTGCCGTCAAGGCGGATGATCATGGGCGCCTTTATCTCGACCCGCCCGAGCGCAGTCACTATCCCGTTGGCGACTTCCTCTCCCCTCGTTATACCGCCAAAAATGTTCACAAAAATGGAGCGGACAGAAGAGTCCGAGGAGATGACCTCGAGCGCGCGCGCCATGACCTCGGCGCTCGCACCCCCGCCAATGTCCAAAAAGTTCGCCGGGCTACCTCCCACCTGGTTCACCACGTCACACGTGCTCATCGCGAGCCCCGCACCGTTTGCGATTATCCCGACAAAACCTTCGAGGCCGACGTACTGCAGCCCGTAGCTCTTGGCCAGCAGTTCACGCTCGTCAAGCTCGGTCGCGCTGGCAAAGCCCTCCCACTCGGGGTGGCGGAACGCCGCGTTGTCGTCGAGGGTGACCTTGGCGTCGAGGGCGTGGACACGCCCCTCCGGGGTAAGGACGAGCGGGTTCACCTCGACTAGGTCCGCGTCGCCTTCTACAAAGCAGCGGTAGAGCTTGACGAGCACGTCTTCAGTGCCGGCACGAGCAACCTCGTCAAGGTCGGCTTGCTCGACTAACCGGCGCGCCTGTGCCTGACTGAAGCCTTCGTAGGGGTCAATGTGGAGCCTCGCTATGGCCGCCGGCTCCTCAGCCGCCACCTGCTCGATCTCGACACCGCCCCTCGAGGAGACCATCGCCAGGTGCATCTTGGCGCTCCGGTCGAGGGTAAAGCTCGCGTAGTACTCCTTGGCGATATCGGACGCGTGCTCGACCCAGACCCGGCGCACCGTGTGGCCCTTTATGTCCATACCAAGGATGGACTCGGCGTGCGTACGCGCCTCCGCGGCACCGGACGCGAGCTTGACCCCTCCCGCCTTGCCTCGGCCCCCGACCTGGACCTGGGCCTTCACCACCACTGGGTAGCCAAGCCTGGAGGCCAAGGCCACAACTTCGTCCGGGGTCTCGGCCACACCGCCCGGCGAAACAGGGATCCCAAAGCGGGCGAAGTACTGTTTGCCCTGGTACTCGAAAAGGTCCACTAGTCCTCCTTGGGGCTTTCGGCACGCCCAAAACCATGTTTCGCCTCTACCTGGCCTGCTAGCCTACCTGGCTCGAACCCGACGAACTTGCTGGCCCGTTCACGCCCCGTGGAGGCCAGCACAGGCCAGTCGGTCCTCTGGCCGAGGCGCTCGGCTTGCCCAAAGGCACGGCCCGCCACCATGCTTGGGGGATGCCCACAGCTCTGATCACCGGTATAACCGGCCAGGACGGCTCCTACCTGGCTGAACTGCTCCTTTCTAAAGGTTACGACGTCGTCGGCCTCCACCGCCGGAGCAGTACAGTGACCTTCGAGCGCATCGCCCACCTAATGGACAAGGTCACGCTCGTCTCGGCCGACCTGATGGACGAGACATCGCTCATAAGGGCGCTTCGGGAGCACAAACCTACAGAGGTTTACAACCTTGCGGCACAGTCATTCGTGCAAGCTTCATGGGCGCAGCCTGTGCTCACCGGCGAGGTTACTGGCCTGGGCGTCACGCGGCTCTTGGACGCGATCTTAACCGTCGACCCCGGCATCCGTTTCTACCAGGCCAGCTCGTCGGAGATGTTTGGCAAGGTGGTCGAGGTGCCCCAAAGTGAGCGCACCCCGTTTTACCCGCGCAGCCCCTATGGCTGCGCCAAAGTCTACGGCCACTGGGTGACGGTCAATTATCGGGAGAGTTACCAGCTTCACGCCAGCTCGGGGATCCTTTTCAACCATGAAAGCCCTCGTAGGGGCCTTGAGTTCGTGACCCGCAAGGTAAGCGACGCCGTGGCGCGCATCAAGTTCGGGCTCACCGACCACGTTGCCCTCGGGAACCTCGACTCCCAACGGGACTGGGGCTACGCCGAGGACTACGTAAGGGCCATGTGGCTCATGCTCCAGCAAAGCCAGCCGGGAGACTACGTGGTGGCAACGGGGGAGACCCACTCAGTGCGCGAGTTCTGCCAGATCGCGTTCGGGCACGCCGGCCTCGACTGGGAACCCCACGTGCGGGTCGACCAGCGCTACATGCGCCCGGCCGAGGTCGACTTGTTGATCGGGGACCCGAGCCGTGCCCACGAGGTGCTCGGCTGGAAGCCCGAGGTGAGCTTCGAGCAGCTTGTATGCATGATGGTCGACGCAGACATAAAGGCCCTGGAAGCCACGGTCTGAGCACGACCAACTGCACCAGCGCCGGGTGCGGAGCCTCAGCGGTACGGTGCCACACCCACGGGGCGACCAGCGCCGACGAGGCCATCCAAGGGGCTGCTAAGAAGGTCGTTGTCGCCCCCGGGCGAGCCGGCCACGCCGAAGCCATAGACTTCCCCGCTCGCACCAAGCAGGTAATAGCCTCCGCCCGACTTGGGAGCTGCCGCCGCAACCACATGGGCCGCTATCCGGCGCGTCGGCAGCGACCCCGCGAAGGCGGCGTCGCCAAAACCGTGGGCACCCCCAAGCGCAGATACCAGCCAATAGCCCCGCCCGTCAGGGGTCGGGGCGATAGAGACGACGGGTGGGACGGGTCCTTCGCCGCTAGCCGACCCGTAGTTGTGCGCGTCCCCGAACGCGAGCACCGCGCCCGACCTCGTAACGAGCCAGTAGCCTCGACCAGCCGGCGTGGCAGCGATGGACACCACAACTTGGCCGTGCAAGCGCTGAAGCCCGGACCCGTAGTAGCGCGCGTCGCCATAGGTGAACACGCCGCCGTCCCTAGCTGCGAGCCAGTAGCCACGTCCGTCAGGGGTCGGGGCGATCCCCACCACAGGTGCTGCTAGCTTTACGTTGCTCGCTGAGCCATACCAACCTGCGTCCCCAAAAGACAGCACCGCGCCATTAGCGCCCACCAACCAGTAACCCTTGCCGTCGGGTGACGCCGCAATAGCGCTCACGCGACCGGCGATCGTCGTGTGGAGAGCGTTGCCATAAAACCTAGCGGCTCCGAACGCCCGGACATCCCCAGCCGAAGTCGCTACCCAGTACCCGCCCCGAGCCGGCTCGGCACTCTCCGACCTTGACGTAGTGGTCGTCGTGGCGGCCGGGGGCGCCGTGGTCGTCGTGGCGGCCGGGGGCGCCGTGGTGGTCGTCGTGGCAGCAGGGGGCGCCGTGGT
>JAMDDF010000130.1:0-11614 GCA_023489205.1 Actinomycetota bacterium
AAATAGCGGCCGCGAGCCGCCAGCTGTCGGGCCTTGGCCACTTCGTATCCCTTGCGAGCCGAGACGACCGGCTCGGCCTTGGCCACCTCGGCAACGGCCACATCCCACCAGGACTCGCTGGAGGGCGCCGGCACCAAAGGATCTGTCTCAACGCACACGACCACCGGGCCCTCAGCGGACTTGGCGTCGGCCAGAGCGCTTCGTAGCTGGGCGATGGTCTTCACCCCGACGGCTTTTGCCCCGAGGCTCCTGGCGTTCGCGACAAAGTCCACCGGTAGGACAGCCCCTTCGAGACGGCCGCTGACTTGGTCCCGGGAGCGGTAAGACGTGGCAAAGCGCTCGGTGCCCACGGTCTCAGAAAGTGAGCCGATCGAAGCAAACCCGTGGTTGTCCACCACCACCACGATGAGCTTCACGCCCTCTTGCACGGCCGTTTGGAGCTCCTGGGCCATCATTAGGTAGGAACCGTCGCCCACCAGCACGTACACCTCGCGCTCGGGCGCGGCAAGCTTCACCCCGAGCCCACCGGCAATCTCGTAGCCCATACAGCTGTAGCCGTACTCCACGTGGTAGCCCTTTGGGTCCCGGGCGCGCCACAGCTTATGGAGGTCCCCGGGCATCGAGCCAGCGGCGCACACGACCACGTCGGAGGGGCCGGAGGCCTCGTTCACGGCGCCGATCACCTCACACTGCGCGGGCAAGGGGCCGTTGCCCAGGTGGTAAGCACGCTCGACTGTGGCGTCCCACGCCCTCGCCAGGGCCCTTGCCTCCTCCCGGTAGGCGGCCTCGGCCGACCAGCCTCCAAGGCCAGCCACCAGCTGGTCGAGCACCGCCCGGGCGTCGCCCACCAACGAGACCCCGGCGTGCTTGGTGGCGTCGGCACGGGCGATGTTGACATTGACAAAAACCACGTCGGGGTTGCCAAAAGCAGTGCGCGACGCAGTGGTGAAGTCTGCCCAGCGTGTCCCTATACCCACCACCACGTCCGCTTCTCGCGCGAGGGCGTTAGCAGCGGCCGTGCCGGTGACGCCCACCGCCCCGACCGAAAGAGGGTGGTCGTAAGCCAACGAGCCCTTTCCCGCCTGCGTCTCAGCCACCGGGGCCCCGGCAGCCTCAGCAAACGCGCCCAGCTGCGCGGTCGCCTCGGAGTAGACAACACCTCCCCCGGCTACTATGAGCGGCCGGCGCGCGGCGCGCAAGGCCTGTAGCGCGCGCCAAACAGCGCGGGGGTCCGCTGGGGGCCGCTCAAGGTGCCAGACGCGCTTGGAGAACAGCTCCACCGGCCAGTCGTACGCCTCTGCCTGGACATCCTGGTCGAGGCAGACTGTGACCGCCCCGGTCCTGGCCTGGTCGGTGAGGGCTTGCATGGCCCCCAGCAGTGCCTCGGGGAGCTGCTCGGGGCGCGCGACTCGGTCGAAGAAGGCCGACACGGGCCTGAAGGCGTCGTTCACCGACACGTCCCGGTAGAGGGGGTGCTCGAGCTGTTGGAGCACAGGGTCGGCCGGGCGCGTGGCGAACACGTCGCCTGGCAGCAACAACACAGGGAGGCGGTTGACGCTCGCGAGCGCTGCGCCCGTGACCATGTTGGTGGCACCGGGGCCGATCGACGACGTGCACGCCATGGTCGACAGGCGGTTGCGCATGCGCGCAAACGCGGCGGCCGCGTGGACGCTGGCCTGCTCGTTGCGGACTGGGCGGAAGACGAAGGCACCGGGCGTCTCGCGTTCGGCCTCCAAAAGCGCCTGGCCGAGACCGGCCACGTTGCCATGACCGAAGATCCCAAAGCAACCCTCCACGAGGCGCGACCCGGCCCCGTCGCGCTCGCTGTACTGACAGGAGAGGAACCTCACCAAAGCTTGGGCGACAGTTAGGCGCAGCGTGCTCACCTGGGGCCGGCCCCCGCCACCTTGACGCGAGGGTCGACCTCCTGGCCCTCCCAACTAGCCCTGACCCACTCGTGGGCGGGGTCAAAGCTCACGAGCCACGCACGCTCACCGGGCCCTGCCATCACGTTTAAGTAGTAGAGGTCGTAGCCAGGGGCGGCCACGGACGGCCCGTGGTAGCCATGGGGCACGAGCACGACGTCGCGGTCACGGACCTCGGCCAGCACTTCGACCGGCCGCTGTGGCGTCCCGTAGACGCGCTGGTATGCGACCCCCTCGCGCCCGGCGGGGCCTTTAGCGACACCGAAGTAGTAGATCTCCTCGAGGAGTGCCTCGCCTGGGCGCTCCTCATCGTGCTTGTGAGGAGGCCAAGACGACCAGTTGCCCCCTGGGGTCAGCACTTCGCAGGCCATCAACCTGTCGGCCTCAAACGTCCCCGGCATGCAGTAATTGGCAATCTTGCGGGAGCTGGGGCCGGCGCCGCGCACCTCTACGGCGACCCCCTCAGCACTGGAGTGACGAGCGCTCAGGCGCCGGCTGGCCTTTGCCCCCGCCAGCGCAAAGCGCCCACCGTTCCTGCTCGACACCTCCACGTCAGAGGCGACCGGCAGGTAGGCAAAGTCGCTCGGGCCCGAGAACACATCCGGGCGCCCGGCGAGCTCGAAGCGCTCAGCCGAGCAAGACAGCGCACAGCCTCCCTCTAGGGGCAACAGGACCATTTCCTCCTCGCCGGTGCTAAAGGAGTGCGACCCGCCCGGCGGCAGCGCCAGCACCCTAAGGGAAGCCCAGGACCAGCCGGCCGTAGCTTGGGTCACCTCGAGTTCCCACGGTCCCCTAGCCAACGAGCCCGCCGGCCAATGGAGGCGCCCGGCACCGACCGGGCCCTGGCGTGCCGGAACGGCCTTTTCACTCGCGGCCATCGTGCCCCACTTTTTCCTGCCCCACTTTTTCCTCCGTCACTTCCCAGATACTTCCCCCCCCGAATACTTCCTCCACGGCCACCGGGCGGCCTTCGGCCAGAGACCGCTTCGCCGCCAACCCGAGCACAAGCGCGGCCCGGGCGTCGTGGCCAGAAGTGGGCGGCGGCGCACCTGAGCGCACCGCACGCACGAAGGCCTCCCACTGGCGCAGGTAGCTGTCCTGGTAACGCTCGATGAAGAAGTAGGGCAGCGTTGCCAGGCGGCCACCGGCCCCGTCGCGCACTTGCGCGGTGTTGACAAGCGGGTTGGCCGAGCACGCCATACCCGCTGAGCCGAAGACTTCCACCCGCTGGTCGTAGCCGTAGACTGCCTTGCGGCTGTTATCGATCGAAGTCAGGCACCCGTCCACGTGGCGCAGCGTTATGACCGCTGTGTCCACGTCGCCCAGCTCGGCCAGCGCGGGCTCGATGCGCACGGCGCCGGCTGCATGCACCTCGGCCACCTCGCTCCCAGCCACGAAGCGGGCCATGTCGAAGTCGTGGACGGTCATGTCTAAGAAGATCCCGCCCGAGCCACGGGCATACTCGAGCGGAGGAGGCTCGGGGTCGCGGCTCGTGACCCGCACGACGTGGGGCACACCTATGGCCCCGCTCGCCACTGCCTCGTGCACTGCGGCGTGAGAGGGGTCGAACCTGCGGTTGAACCCGACCATCAACGCGCTGGCGCTGGCGGCCAGTGCTGCGAGCGCCCGGTCCACTTCAGCCAGGTCGAGCGACAACGGTTTCTCGCAGAAGATGGCCTTCTTGCCGGCGGCGGCCGCCTCTAGCACCAGCTCGACGTGGCGCTCGGTAGGAGCACAGATCGCGACCGCGTCTATAGATGGGTCCCCGATCAGACGCCCCGTGTCTAGCGCGGGCACCCCGAGGGCTTGGCCGACCTCGCTAGCCAATTCGGCCACCGCATCGGAAACCGCCGCCAACTCGGCCCCGGGCACCCGGCTCGCCAGGAGTTCGGCGTGCATGCGCCCGACCCGGCCCACCCCGGCCACGCCCACCCGCAAGCGAGCCCTCTCTCCCGGCGGGCTCACAGCGCACCCCGCAGGTACTCTATCGATGCCTTCACGTCGGCGCCTGGGTCGGCCCCCTCGGCAGCCGCCTCGTCTATGGTCGTGTCCTGCTCGAAGACGTACCAACCTCGGTAGCCGGCGGCCTCCAGGGCCCTCACAGTGCCGGCTACGTCGACGTCGCCGCGCCCGAGCGGGCGGAACAGCCCGGAGCGGGCCCCCTCGAGCAAGCTCGTAGCGTGCTCGATGACCCCCGGGGCGAGCGACAGGTCGACATCTTTTAGGTGCACCAGCTCAACGCGCTCTCCGTGGCGTTCAGCGAAGCTGACCGGCTCGGCACCGCCGATGGAGAAATGGCCAGTGTCGAGGCACAATGCCACTTCCGAGCCCTCCAGCACGGTATCTATGTGCCTGGAGCGCTCCACCAGGGTCCCCACGTGAGGGTGGAGCACCTGGCGCAGCGCATAGCGGTCACAGACCCGCTCGATTAGCGCGAGGCCTTCGGTGACGCTGTCCCACTGAACAGGGCTCAGCTCGAACGGCTGCGACCAGGCCTCGTCCACCACCGCCGCAGTGACAAAATAGGTAGCGCCGGCGCCGGACAAAAGAGCTGCTGCGCGCTCTGCCACCTCCTCCGCCGCCGCCCGTAAGGACTTGTCGTGCAAGGCCGGGACCGGCACGAAGCCGCCTACCGCCCCGAGGCCGAAGCGTCCCAGCAGGGCGCGGATTTCCCCCGGGTCGTCGCCCAGGTACCCGAGCGCGCCGAGCTCGCTCCCCCGCAAACCAAGCTCCCGCATCTCCGACAGCACGCGCTCAGGGGGCAGCATCACCCCCCAACCAGGCACCTCGCACACGCCCCAGGAGATCGGGGCGCCCGCCAGGCGCTCCAGGGCGCCCCCCTGTGGTGCTCGCACTTTGCTCCTACTCTCCTTCCTGGTCAGCTGCCCTAACGGGGCCCGACGGTGCCATCGTGGCCACCGCCACCGGCACTCCCGTGCGGCAAGACTCGGCCGCAGCTTGGGCTATGTCAAAAGCTGCAAGGGCGTCATGACCCGAGGGCCCGGTCGGCACCCCCGACAGAACCGAGCGCGCGAATCCCTCGAGCTCAGCGGCAAAAGCCGCACTGTAGCGATGGTGGTAAGCCTCGACGAGGGGCCTGCTCGCCAGCCCGTGCTCGCGCCACTCGTAGCGGGCAAGGTAGGGGTCGTCCACGCGCACGGTCGCTTTTTGGCCCATGAGCTCTAGTGAACTTTCGTACCCGTACCCGGCGATGCGCGAGAGGTCGATGGTGCCGAGGGCTCCCCCCTTGAAGCGGAGCACCACCACGGCGCTGTGGTAGTCGCCCGTCGCAGCAAAGGCCGGGTCGCGCCAGGCCATCCCCTCGGCACTGACGCTGTCGACCTCCCCCACCAGCCAACGAGCGGTGTCAAAATCGTGGATCCCCATGTCGACGAAAATCCCCCCCGACCCCGCTATGAACTCTGGAGCGGGAGAGGTTTTGTCACGCTGGCTGGCGCGATAAAGCAGGACCTCCCCGAGCTCGCCGGCTCGCACCCGCTGCGCGGCCCCAACAACGGCGGGGTCAAAACGCCGGTTAAAGCCGACCTGGAAGCACAGTTGCTTTGACGAGCCTGGGCCCGACGAGCTTGGGCCCGACGAGCTTGGGCCCGAGGACCTTGGGTCTAGCCAAGCCGGGAACGCCTCCAGCACGCGAAGGGCCAAGGCTCTATCCAATGAGAGCGGCTTTTCGCAAAATACGTGCTTCCCGGAGCGACCGGCTTCCAGGGCCATCTCGGCGTGAGCGGAGGTCGGTGCGGCTATCACCACGGCGTCGACGTCCTCGTCGGCTAGGAGATCTTCGTAGTTCTGCACAACCCTGGCCCCAAGCTCTCCGCCAACCGAACGCGCTAGGTCCAAGCGGGGGTCGAACACAGCCACCAGCTCGGCTGAAGGGCAAGACCGCGCCACATTGTGAGCGTGCACGCTTCCCATGCGACCGAGCCCCGCCACTGCGAGCCTCGCCCGGCCAGGCGGGCCGCTAGCGCGGTTCATTGTCGGGCACATCCGCTCCCCTTTCGAGAGTCCACAATGTGAACAACTGTCCAAAATAAGCTACTAAGCCTTAGCCAGCCTGTCAAGCTGGGCATAGGCCGCCTAGGCCCCGGCCCCCGCTCCCGGCCCTGCCCCTTGAGGCCAAACGTTCTTCTCTCTATATGAACAGATGCATTGGTATATGGACAATTGCCTTACACTCGCCTAAAGTCCCTGAGGATGCCCCCTCCGCGCGTAAAGGTCCTAGGCAAGGCGGCGAGGCTCCTCGACCTCCTAGCTGAGCGTCCTGACGCGAGCGCCCCAGAGCTCGCCCAGCGCCTCGGGGAACCCCGCCCGACCGTCTACCGCCTCGTACAGGACCTCGTGTCGCTCGGCTACCTCGAGCAAGGTGCTCGCAGGGGTACTTACCGCTTGGGGATGGAGCTGTTCCGCCTCGGCTCCTTGGTCGGCCTGCGCCTGGACGTGCGCGAAAGCGCCGCCCCTGTGATGAACGCCCTCCACGCCGCCACCGAAGAGACCGTCTACCTAGTGGTCCGCCGCCACCGCGAGGCCGTTTGCATAGACCGGGTCGAGGGCTTGCACATACGTTCCATGGCACTGCACCTTGGAGGGTCCCTGCCGCTCCACCTCGGCGCCGCACCGCGGGCGCTGCTCGCGTACCAAACGCGCGATTACTGGGACGAGTACCTCTCCGAGGCCCCCTTCGAGGCCATGACGCCCCGCTCCCCGACCAGCAAGGCTGGCATAGTCGCCCTCCTCGAAGAAGTACGAAACCTCGGCTACAGCGTCTCGGACGAGGACGTCACGCTCGGGATAGCCTCGGTGGGCGCTCCGATATTCGACCACACAGGCAGCGTTCACGCCGCTCTCTCCGTGGGAGGCCTGCGCGCAGCGGTGCTCGGCGACGGTGGCCAAAGGGCGGCGAAGTTGGTCATGGAAGGGGCGGCTCAAGTCTCACGCAAGATGGGTTACCTCGGGGCCGCCGGGGCGCTGCGCCCTAGCGATCACGAGGAGGCCGGGACCGGCTAAGCCCTGAGGAGGGCCACCAAGGTTCGTCGAGCAGGCCCAGTACGTCGAGCAGGCCCAGTACGTCGAGCAGGCCCAGTACGTCGAGCAGGCCCAGTACGTCGAGCGGGCCCAGCACACGAAAGGAGCAAGAAGATGCCAGCTGCTTACAAGAGCCCCCTTGAGGAGATGGCTGCTACCACGCCAACGTGTTTTTGGAACGACTCAGCGTCGACCAAGGAGCTCGCCTACGCTTTGGGCCACGGGGCGGTGGGTGCCACATGTAACCCGGTGATAGCGCTAAACGTGGTCCGCCAAGAGCGCGAGCGCTGGACAGCGCGCCTCGCCGAACTCGTAGAGGAGCACCCGAGCGAGACAGAGGACCAGGTGGGCTGGAGGCTCGTGGAGGAGCTCTCCCGCAGCGCGGCAGGCCTGCTGGTCCCTGCATTCGAACAGTCCAAAGGCAGGGACGGCCGGCTTTCCATCCAAACCGACCCCCGCTACTACCGCAACACCAACGCAATACTGCGCCAGGCCGAGCACTTCAGCCAGCTGGCCCCCAACATGATCGTCAAGATCCCCGCTAGCACTGCAGGCATCCCCGCCATAGAAGAGGCCACCTACGCTGGCATAAGCATCAACGCCACGGTGAGCTTCAGCGTCCCCCAGGCGATCATGGTGGCCGAAGCCGTAGAGCGTGGTCTTCGCAGGCGAGAGGCCGAGGGCAAGGCGGTCCTCGGCATGGGGCCCGTTTGCACGATCATGGTCGGCCGCCTCGATGACTGGCTGAAGGTAGTCATGGACAAAAGTGGCGTCCTCACCGACCCAGGCCACCTCGAGTGGGCGGGGGTGGCCGTCTTCAAGAGGGCGTACCAGATATACACCGAGCGCCACTACCGCACCCGGCTATTGTCAGCCGCATTCCGCAACCATTTCCACTGGAGCGAGCTCATAGGCGGCGACGTGGTCATCTCGCCGCCACACTCGTGGCAGGTACGGATAAATGCGAGCGACATAGCCGTGGAGCACAGGATCGACCGGCCGGTGCCCCCCAAAGCCCTTGCTGACCTCTTGGCACGCTTCCCCGACTTCGAGCGCGCCTACGAACCAGACGGCATGTCCATGGCCGAGCTGGACGGCTTCGGGCCTGCCCGGCGCACCCTACGGCAGTTTATGGCGGCATGCACGGACCTGGATGCCTTGGTGCGCGATGTGCTAACCCCAGATCCCGACCAGCTGTTAGCTAAGGCTGAAGCTGACCGTTAGCTGGGTTAGATCCTGGCTAGATATGGCGTCCCAACGCCGCCAGCACTGAGCGAGGGCGGTTGGTGATCACGGCGGAAGCGCCCATAGCAGCAAGCGCAATCGCTCTGTCTGTGTCGTCCACCGTCCAAGGCACCACCGCAAGCCCCGCCTTCTCTGCCGCGCCGAACAGTTCCTCGCTTGCGTCCGCCTGCGCTGGGTGCAGCGCCCGCCACCCCCCTTCAGCACGGCCCCCTTCAGCACGGCCCCCTTCAGCACGGCCCCCTTCAGCACGGACAGCTCCACGCCAGTCCCCTCCGGGCGCGAGCAAAAGCCCAGTTGACAACCGAGGGGCTTGTCGGCGCAGCTCCACCAAGGCCTCTGGGTCAAAAGACGACACGATTACCCTGACCTGGCCGTCCTTCGCTGGCCCAGGCCATTCGCCGACGTCAGCCCCCGAGCACAAACGGGCGACCTCGCGGGCCAAGGTATGAGCCTCGTCCCACCCTGGTTCGCCCGGGAGGTCCTTCAGCTCGACATTGAGCACGGGACAGCGCCCGGGCCGGTCACCTGCCCACGCCTTCACCGCGTCGAGCAACTCCCCAAGGGTGCTCAGGTGCGGCACTTCGGCCCGTTTGACGGCGCTAATAGCCGTGCCAGTCGCGACCCCACAACCGGCCTCCAAGTCGCCAGCGCCAAGGTACGCGTCGTGGTGCATGACGACCACCCCGTCGGCGCTCATCCTCACGTCGAACTCCGCACCGTCGGCACCAGCGCCCAGCGCCGCCACCACGGCGGCCACCGTGTTTGGCGCCAACCCACCAGGGGCCTCCAACCAGTCGCCCCGATGGGCTATAACAGCTGTCACAACTGGGGAGGATAGCCTCTACCCGCTTAGGCTTAGGTCACTGGTAAAGGTCCTGGCGCATCCTGTCGATCGTGTCAGCCAACTCCGCCACCTCGGCGCGCAACTCCGCCACCTCGGCGCGCAAATTGGCCACCTCGCCAGCCACGCCGGCCGCGTGGTCAGGCGGGTGGTTAAACGCGGCGGGGCCCAGCGCGGGCGATGAGCTAGGCCCCTCCTGTTCGTCTCGCTGGCCCTGTTCGTCTCGCTGGCCCTGCCCGTCTTGCGGGCCGGCCGGGCCCGTCAGCAACTGCGCCCAACGCTCTTCCTTCTGTCCGGGACGGCGTGGGAGCCTCGCCACGACCGGCTCGGCCAACGCGCTCAAAGCTTCGAGCTCGGCCTCGATCTCGGCAAGGCCGCCGAACTTGCACATCCGCTCGGTCCGAGACCGCAGCTCGCCCGCTGTCTGGGGTCCCCTTAGTACCAACACGGCAATCAAGGCGAGCTGCTGGTCCGTCGTCCCGAGCGCTTCGCCCAAGAGCTGCTCGTAGCGCACAACGCTGCGGCCATGCGAGGGGTGGACGAAGCGCACAAGGCCCGCTGCCTTGAGCGACACCAGCGCATCTTCGACCGTGCGCTCGTCGAAGTCCACCACTGGGTCCCGGTTGGAGGACTGGTTGCAGGCAAGAAGCAAGGCGTTCATAGTGAGCGGGTACTGCTGGGGCGTTGTCAGCTTCTTTTCGATAAGGCTCGCCACCACCCGAGCTTGTTCCTGGCTGAGACGCACCGGGCGATCCTACTTGGGGCCCGGCCGACCGGCACTTAGCAGCGGTCCCAGCACCGGTGCCTTCCCGTGGAATAGATGTAGTCACATCTACAGTTGTACATCGCAGGCAAGGCTGGCTTGCCGGCTCCCTAAAGCCGGCTCCCTAAAGAAAGAAACTCCATGGAACAATCATCTGGAACGTCCTCGGCAGCACTAGCAGAACCACCCGCCACAAGCGTCGGCCGACAGGGACAGCGCCATCGCCTGGCTCTGGTCGTCATAGCTGCAGCACAGCTCATGGTGATGCTCGACCTCACCATCGTCAACATCGCTCTTCCGTCCATGCAGCGTGAGCTCCACTTCTCCTCAACGAACCTCACTTGGGTGATCAACGCATACGTCCTCGTCTTCGGGGGCCTCCTTCTGCTAGGTGGGAGAGTTGGCGATCTGTTCGGGCGACGCCGTATGTTCGCGCTCGGCGTCACAGCCTTCGCGGCAGCATCCCTGGCTGGCGGCCTGGCAACAGACCAATCGTGGCTCATCGCTGCACGAGCCGTCCAAGGCATCGGGGCAGCGATAGCCTCGCCCAACGCTCTCGCTCTCGTGGCGACCACCTTCGACGAGGGGAGCGAGCGGAACAGGGCTATGGCCGTTTATGCCGGCATGTCTGCGGCAGGCGGCGCCCTCGGCCTTCTGCTCGGCGGGATCCTGGTCGACATTTCCTCCTGGCGCTGGGTCCTGTTCGTGAACGTGCCCATAGGAGCCCTAGTGCTCGCGCTGACCCCAAGGGCGATCCCTCCTGCCTCTCAGTCCAGCCCCCGAAGAAGCCGTCTCGACGTGCCCGGCGCGCTTGGCATCTCTGGCGGCATGGCGCTGCTTGTGTACGGGCTCGTGCGGGCCCCGACCTCAGGCTGGTCTAGCGCCGGGACGGTCGCGTCCTTTGTCGGGGCTGCTTTGGTCTTGGCCGCAGTCATAGCCGTAGAAAAGTCGGCACGCGACCCGCTCATCCCTCTTGGCTTCCTTCGCCATCGCAACCGGGCAGCCGGATATGGCATAATGCTCCTACTTGGGGGGGCAATGCTCTCGCTCATCTACTTCCTCACCCAGTTCCTCCAGGACGTCGGGGGCTACAGCCCCGTCACAGCAGGCGTCGCCTACCTCCCCATACCCTTCAGCGTCGCCGTGACTAGTGTCTTAGTGTCTCGCTTGGTCAAGCGCCACGGCATCCGCCCGTTCCTAATTGCAGGCCCGCTGCTCGTCACCGCTGGCCTGCTTTGGGTGTCCCTTGTCAATGCCTCGTCCACCTACGCCGATGTCTTCGGCCCGCTGGTGACAGTGGGGGTCGGGATGGGCCTGTCGTTCGTCCCGCTCACCTTGAACGCGGTCTCGTCTGTACGAGGCCACCAGTCCGGTCTCGCATCAGCGTTGCTGAACACGAGCCAACAAGTCGGGGGGTCACTCGCCCTGGCCACCTTGGTGACAGTGGCAACTAGTGCCGCGCGCGACCAGCTACGCCATGCATCATCAACGTTGCGTGCTTCGGCTTCTCTGCCGCTCAGCAGCGGCCAGCTCCACGAGCTTGCGACAGCCGCCACGGTGCATGGCTACGACATGGCGTTGCGAACCGGTGCGGTCGCGGGCGCGCTGGCCTTCTTGATAGCACTGCTCGTGGTGAGACGAGGCCCCGCCCACAAGGAAATCGGGGTCTTCTGAGGTTCTCGGGTGCCAAGTGACCCCTGTTGAGGTCGTACCCTAATCTTGGCCCACCTGGTAACAATATGTTTTCGCACGCGTGTCCTAGAATGATCCTAGAACGGCTTAGCAAGCCCCTGACCAGGG
>JAMDDF010000130.1:11624-12104 GCA_023489205.1 Actinomycetota bacterium
ATCTGGCCACACGTCGCCGGCCCAGGCACTGCTCGTTGACCCAACGCCAACAGGCCAGCACAAGCTCGTGGGCGACTACGAGCATACGGCAGCGGGGGGCGCCAGGTCAGGCTCATCCGCGCGACCACGCAATCCAAAGGCCGCCGACATCGCTGGCCGCGACCAGTCGGGCACGGCTCGACCCTCTGGTAGGCCTTTGTATCGAACGCTAGTTTGCCAAAGGGCCAGTCCTTGGGTTCTGCCGCCTCGGTTGTTACTATGCCAGGCGCGAGTAGGTCAGAATATTGCAAGACCTAAGGAGGCTGCCGGTGCCGGCGTTCGTATTCCCAGGACAGGGGTCACAGAAGCCAGGTATGGGCAGGGCCTGGCGCGACCACCCAAGCTGGGAGATCGTCCAGGACGCGTCGCACCTCGCGGGGCGCGACGTCGGCTACCTCCTCTTGGAAGCCGACGCCGGCGAACTGGCCGAGACGAGGAACG
>JAMDDF010000114.1:0-8622 GCA_023489205.1 Actinomycetota bacterium
GGTCTGCGGGGCCAATAGGCTTTGGTCATTACGTCTTCGCACACGACCTCAGCTAACGGCTCCAGGGCAGGCACGACCTCGCCGCCGAGCCCTATCTCCTGGGAGCTGGCCGAGCGCACAGCCACCTGGATCGCGGCGCGCCAGCCCTGGCTGCCCCCTGGGCGTCTTTGCGTCTTGGAGGACGACTTCCAAGAACTGACTGCCCAAGCCGAGGAGCTGGTTGCAGCGGAGACCGGGCTCGCTCCCCTGAGCGGGCCAGCCCGTGCTCGGGTCACCGACAGGCCCGGTTGGGTCGCAGCCAATGTCGCCTCGGCCCAGAGGCTGATGAGGCCGCTGTCCAACAAGCTGGCCGAGGCTATGGCCAAGCCGCCACCGATGCTCGGGCCAGTAGCGCTTCGCGTCCCGGTGGAACTTTCGCGCAACCTGTCGGGAGCCCAGCTCGGGGTGCTCCTAGGTTGGATGTCGACCCGGGTTCTCGGCCAGTACGACCAGCTGCTTATCGAAGACGAGTCCCCCGAGGACCAGGACATCGTCTACTACGTCGGGCAGAACATAGTGGACCTGGAGGACCGCTTCAGCTTCGAGCCGCGCCAGTTCCGTCTGTGGATCGCCCTGCATGAGGTCACGCACCGTCTCCAGTTCACCGGCGTAGCGTGGCTCCGGCCCCACTTCCTCGGCCTTGTCGGTTCTCTCCTCGAGGGTTTTGACCCCGATCCCCGGCGCCTCCTGGACGCGCTAAAAAGGGCTGTCTCCCAAGCTCGTCAAGGTCACAACCCCTTAGAGGACGGCGGCATGTTGGTGCTGTTTGCTTCGCCAGAGCAGCGCAGGGCGCTCGAGGACATAAGTAGCCTAATGAGCCTCTTGGAGGGCCACGGTGATGTTGTCATGAACCGTGCCGCCTCTGGGCGCATCCCTGAAGCGGCGCACTTTGCCGAGGTGCTACGGGAGCGGCGCCAGCTCGGGGCGTTGGCTCGGCTGGTCTCCATGGTCGGCGGCCTTGACGCCAAGCTGAAGCAGTACGAACAGGGCGAGCACTTCATAGAAGCAGTCGAGGCTGCGGGGGGGCGGGAGTTGTTCGACACTGTCTGGCGGGGGCCGGAGTGGTTGCCGACGCTTGCGGAGATCCGCGAGCCGGCCCTGTGGGTCAAGCGTTGCGCCGGGACGGCACCGGCCGGCACCTGAGTAGGTGAGCCAGGTCCCCGAGGCTACCCCGGCTGGGGCCAAGGCCAAGGCCAAGGCCAAGGCCGGGTCCAAGGCCGGGTCCGGGGCCGGGGCCGGGGCTGGGGCCAAGAGTGGTGACCGGGCCCGAGGCGGGAGAAGTGCCACACTGCCTGTTGGTCCGGATGTCGATGCTCTGCTCAGCCGGTGCCAGTTCCCCCCGGCTGGCGAGGAGGTTGTTTGCGCTGTCTCAGGGGGCGCCGATTCGCTTGCGATGCTCGGGCTGGCGGTTGCGGCGGGTTGTCGCGTCCACGCGGTGCACGTCGACCACGGCCTGCGACCCGATGGCAAGCGGGAAGCCGGGCTCGTTGCTAGTGCCGCTCAGGACTTTGGTGCGAGCTTCGAGGCGGTCGTGGTATCTGTAGCACCTGGTCCCGATCTCGAAGCTCGGGCCCGGCTCGCCCGGTACGCCTGTCTTCCCGAGGGTGTCCTCGTCGGCCATACCGCCGATGACCAAGCCGAGACAGTCCTGCTCAACCTCTTGCGAGGATCGGGGGCCGATGGCCTTTCGGCCATGAGGCCAGCCGGGGGCGGTTTGCGTAGTGTGCGCCGGCCGATCTTGGCGCTCCGCCGGGTCGAGACGGGGGCGCTGGTGCGTTCGTGGGGACTAGATGCCGTCGACGACCCTTCCAACCGAGACCACCGTTTCCGTCGCAACCGCGTCCGCCATGAGGTCCTGCCTCTACTGGCTGAGGTGGCGGGCCGAGACCCTGTGCCTTTGATCTGCCGTACGGCATCGTTGTTGGCTGAGGACGCCGACCTTCTCTCAGCGCTGGCGGCCGGGCTCGACGCGACAGATGCCAGGGCCCTTCGTGACGCGCCACGCCCTCTCGCCAAAAGGGCGCTCAGGGCATGGCTGCGCGAGGGGGAGGGCACCGAGCGCCACCCTCCCTCAGCCGGGGAGCTGGAGCGCGCGTGGGCGGTAGTGGCTGGAGAGGTCCGAGCCTGTGAGCTTGCGGGAGGGCGGCGCCTCAGCCGCCACGGCGGGCGTCTCAGAGTCGGCAGCGCCTGGTCCAAGCGCGTTCCCGCCGGCTCGGGTAACCCCAGGGTGTCCTCTGAGAAGGCCCCCTGAGAAGGCACCTTGAGAAGGCCCCCTGGTAAGGCCACCTGGTAATGGTTGCGCGTCGCGCTCGGAGGGAGCGCTCGATTAGGTTGCTGGTCCATGGTTGAGGGCGTCGGGGACGCTGGTTTGGCGGCTGTCGATGGAGGCGGGTGGGACGAGGCCTCGGACCCCGAGCTCGGGGAGGTAGTCCTCACCGGGGAGGAGATCCGACGTCGTACGGCGGAGCTGGGGGCACGAATAACGGCTGACTATGCGGGCCGGCCACCGCTTTTAGTTGGCGTGCTGAAGGGCGCCTTCGTGTTCATGGGGGACCTGGCGCGCTCGATAGCGCTGCCAGTCGAGTTCGACTTCATGGCCATCTCCTCCTACGGGAGCAGCACTAGGACGAGCGGGGTCGTGCGGATCGTGAAGGACCTCGACACCGACCTGGCGCAGCGTCACGTCCTCGTGGTGGAAGACATCGTCGACTCGGGCCTCACGCTCGCTTTTTTGCTCCGCAACCTGGCCGCTCGGAACCCCGCAAGCCTCTCAGTATGTGCGTTGTTGGTGAAAGGTTCGCAGGCAACCGTGCCTGAGCTCGCCTACGTCGGCTTCCGGATACCTGACTGCTTTGTGGTCGGCTACGGTCTGGACGTCGCGGAGCGCTACCGCAACCTGGCGTGCCTGCGCCGTTACATAGGCCCTCTCGCTCAGGACTGACATCGGGGGACAGGACCGGGCTACGTCGAGCGGTTTTGTGGGCCCTAAGAAGGCGAGCCTCGGATAGCTTGTCGCCCGTGCCAGCAAGTACCGGACGTATCGACGCAAGCGACTTGGCCCCCGAGGCGACTACTTCAAAAGGGGCCCTGTCCAATGCGGCCCTGTCCAATGGCTCCGGCGAGGAAGGTCGAACAGCTGGGAGGCCTGTGCCGGTAGCCCATGCGGTGGACGCGGCGCGAGTCGCTGCGGCTGTGCGTGAGATCCTTTTGGCGGTGGGCGAGGACCCAGACCGAGACGGGCTGCGCGATACGCCCGAGCGCGTGGCCCGGATGTACGCAGAGATCTTCTCGGGACTGCGCGAGGACCCTGGCAAGCACCTTTCGGTGACCTTTGAGGCCGACCATGACGAGGTCGTGCTTGTCAGGGACATCGACCTCTACAGCTTGTGCGAGCACCATCTCGTGCCCTGGTTTGGGAAGGCGCACGTGGCCTACATCCCCGGTGAGGACGGCAGGGTCACTGGGCTCTCCAAGCTGGCACGCCTGGTCGAGGGCTACGCAAGGCGTCCTCAGGTACAAGAGCGGCTTACCTCTCAGGTTGCTGACACACTGGTCAGGGTGCTTGACCCTCGGGGCGTCCTGGTCGTTGTGGAGGCCGAGCACCTGTGCATGTCGATGCGCGGCGTGCGTAAGCCGGGCGCTGTCACGGTGACCTCGGCTGTGCGCGGCCACTTCCTCACTAGCGCCGCCGCTCGCGCTGAGGTCCTTTCGCTTATAGGCCGGGGCCGGTAGGCCGTTGCTCGGCCGCAACCTCAGCGCGTCCGCATGAAGTGCCCGACGAAGTAGATGGCCCCTCCGCTGAGTACACCTACTACCCCGGCGCGGTAGAGCCAGGTCCCGACCTGTTCGTATAGTTCAGGCTCGAGTACCTGGCCGGGCCCGAAAAAGCGCCTCCGCCAGTGGGCGCCAAAACCAGCGAAGAGGCACACGGTGCCGTAGCCGCATATCGCCTCGCCTGTGCCTGCGTGGATGTATCCCATTGCCCACCATGTCGTGTACGCGAGGCTCGCCATCTTGACCAAGGCCCAGGAGCGGGTCACCCCCACCCGCCATTGCCGCCGAGGCCGCCGCCGCGCTGACGGGGCAGGACCGGTTGGGGCAGGACCGGTTGGGGCAGGACGGGGCTCAATGCGCGACGAAGTCACAGCACTCGCGCGTGCACGCTCCTCGGCTGCCCACCACCCCTCGAGGGAGAGGTCACGCGCACCAGGGCCCTCGCACGGGCGGTCTGCCACCAAGTTTGGGTCGTCAGGCCCGCGGGTTGGGTTTAGCCCGAAGTTGGCTTGGGTGTGTCTTTTAGGTCACAGACCTGGCTTGCAGGGGGAGGAGGCGGCCGCCCACGCTTAGGCAGGCCTATAGGCTGACGGATTGGCATGACGCTGCTGATGGGCGTGCTCAATGTGACTCCCGACTCGTTTTACGATGGCGGGCGTTGGTACGACCCAGGTGCCGCCGTCGAGCGTGGCCTTGAGATGGAGCGCGAGGGCGCAGACGTGATCGATGTTGGGGGGGAATCGACTCGTCCTGGCGCCTCGCCGGTTGTCGAGCCAGAGGAGCTTCGCCGCGTAGTGCCGGTCGTGCGTGCCTTGGCAGGCATGCTCCAGGCCCGGACGAGGCTGTCGGTCGACACGCGAAGCGCGTTGGTGGCCGAAGCGGCCATCGAGGCGGGCGCAACGATCATAAATGACGTTTCTGCATCTCTGTGGCCGGTGGCAGCCAACAGAGGTGTCGGGTGGGTGGCAATGCACATGAAAGGCGAGCCGTCCGACATGATGTCGCGTGCCCAATATGGTGACGTGGTAGGCGAGGTCGGCTCCTACTTGGCCCAACGGGCGGAGCGAGCTGCGGCTGGAGGGGTGAAGGAGATCTGGGTCGACCCCGGGATCGGCTTTGCCAAGACGACTGCTCACAACCTCGCTTTGTTGGGCCGTCTTAACGAGCTCGTTGCCGCCGGGTGGCCAGTAGCCGTCGGCGTCTCTCGCAAGCGTTTCACCGGGGCTGTGGCCGGCGGCAGCGAGGGTGTGCCGGTGCCGGCCGAAGACCGCTTGGAGGCTTCGCTCGCCGGCGCGGTGTGGGCGACGGCCTGTGGGGCCTCGATGGTGCGTGTCCACGATGTGAAGCCGACGGCCGACGCGATCAGGCTCGTCACGAACGCTTTTCGTGCGGCCGGGCGTGCTCAGTTGCGGCCGTGGGCTCAAAAGGGGCCGTGGGCTCAAAAGGAGCAGCTTCGGTGAGTGGCAAGTGGGCGGCGGGTATAAAGCCGAGGTTGTTCACCTGGGTTATCAAGGACAAGCTCGCCGTTTGCGAGCGGCCCGGAGGTTATGCCCGCAACCACCGGCCGGTGCGCCGTCACGAAGAGATCCTTTGGATAAAGTGCCAGGGTTTTACTAGGGTCGTGTCACTGCTTGTTTCGCCGCACAACCTCCATGCCTACGACGAAGAAAACCTTACGTGGTCACACCTGCCTTTTGGCCCGACCGACAGCCCAGGGATGCTGCTACCTGAGCTGTACGAGCAACTGTCTGCTTGGCTGCGTAGCGGGGAACGCATAGTCATGCACCAAGAGCAGGTGGACGACCGGCTTATGGGCGTCGTCGCTGGGTACCTCTGCTGGAGCGGTTTGATACCCGAAGGCGCCCAGACCATCGCGGTCGTGGAGAGGCTCTTCGGCCGCCAGATGGGCACCGAGGGTCGTGAGCTCGTTGCCGCTGTGCTGGAGGCGCACCTAAGCCAGCGGGCCTACGAGCCGGTCCCTAGCGCAACTGGTGGCTGAGCTGGCCCGTTGGCCTCTCCGCTCGGGCTACGAAGCGGCCCTCCCCGCTCACCCTTGCCCGCTCGGCGACCGGATCGAGCTGCGTGGCCTGCGCTTCGTTGGTGCTCATGGGGCCACGCCCGCGGAGGAAGTGCTGGCGCAGCCCTTCGAGGTGGACCTCGATGTTTTTGCCGACCTGTCGGCCGCGGGGGCGAGCGACGACCTGGCGGAGTCCATCGACTACGGGGACCTTTGCGAAGCGGTGCGGGGGGTGATCGAAGGCCCGCACGTGGCGCTCCTCGAGCGCCTGGCTGACAAGGTGGCGGAGGCGCTTGCTCGTGCGGCCGGCCCTGCGCTGAAAGGGGTCGAGGTCACGGTGAGGAAGCTGCGGCCTCCTGTGCCGTTCCAGCTCTCGTCGGCGGCCGTCCGTGTCTATAGGGCAGGGCACCAACCTGTGCGCGCCTTTTTGGCCTTGGGCTCCAACCTCGGTGACCGCTGGGAGAACCTCCGCTTGGGCGTGTCTCTCGTACCGGACGTTACGGCGGTTTCAGCGGTGTATGAGACAGAGCCAGTTGGTGGGCCGGCGGGCCAGGGGCCGTACCTTAACATGGTCGCCGAGCTCAGCACCTTTTGCTCTCCTGAGGAGCTCCTCGCCGCAGCTAGGGCGGCAGAGGCACACGCCGGAAGGCAACGGGCACAGCGCTGGGGGCCGCGAACGCTCGACGTCGACGTGTTGCTCTACGGCGACCGGGAGCTCTCCGCCCCGGAGCTCCAAGTGCCTCACCCGAGGATGTGGGAGCGCGGGTTCGTCCTGGCCCCTCTGGCGGACCTTGCGCCCGAGCTCGTAGCCGAGGTGCTGCGCCCTCACCTTCTAAAAGGTGTACGCATAGTGGGCACACTAAACAGCGGGCCGCTCTTGGCCCGCGTCAGTGGGGCCGGAAGCGCCGGTGGGCAACCAGAGCCATGATCCTTGTACGTGAACCTGAGGAGCTGCGCTCGGTGTTGGACACGGCGCGCCGGCGCGGCGAGACCGTGGGCCTCCACCCGACAATGGGGGCATTGCATGGCGGGCACGAGGCGAACATCTCCAAGATGGCTGCCGAATGTGACTTGGCGGTCGTGAGTATCTTTGTAAACCCGCTCCAGTTCGGCCCGGGCGAGGATTTTTCTTCTTATCCTCGCAACCTGGACTCTGACCTTGCTCGAGCGCAGGACGCGGGGGCGGGGGTGGTGTTCGCCCCTTCGCTTGAAACGATGTACCCAGAGCCGCCCCTGGTGAGCGTGGTTGTGCGCAAACTCGCCGACGGCTTGGAGGGCGCCCGCCGACCGGGCCATTTCGACGGCGTGGTTACTGTCGTGACTAAACTGCTGGCGCTTGCCGGCCCGTGCTACGCGTATTTCGGCGAAAAGGACTACCAGCAGCTCCTGATAGTTAGGCGCCTGGTAAAAGACCTCTTCTTGCCGGCGGTCGTGGTAGCTTGCCCGACTGTGCGTGAGACCGACGGCCTGGCTCTCTCCAGTCGTAACGCTTACCTGAGCCCCGCAGAGCGCCGTGCCGCCCCAGTGCTTTATTGGGCGCTACTTGCGGGTAAGCGGGCCGTGGACGAACAAGGAGAGCGAGACGGTGCTTGCGTGCGAGCCGAGATGCAAAAGGTAGTGTCGCGCGAGGAGCTCGTAGAGCTCGACTACGCAGAAGTCGCGGACCCCGACACGCTCCAGCCGGTGGGCAAGATCGCGGGGCCGGTCCGTTTGGTTGTCGCGGCCCGCCTTGGGCGGGCGCGCCTCATCGACAACCTGGCTGCCGGCGAGGGGGAAGGCTGAGCGTCGACGTGCTCATGGCAATAGACATTGGCAATACTCAGATCGTCGTTGGCCTTTTTGACGACGATACCGAGGGTGGGGGCGAGCTCGTGCACCACTGGCGTGTGGCCACCCATCCCCTCTACACGGCGGACGAGTTCGCTCTGCAGCTCTCCGAGCTGCTCGGCTTGGACGGTCTCGATTTCGGGGTGGTGGGCGGCGTCGTGGTCGCTTGCGTCGTGCCACCCCTGCAGGTCGCTCTGCGCGAAATGGCGGCCCGGCGCCTGCGGGCCCCCACAGTGTTCGTCGAACCTGGGGTGCGCACGGGCATGCCGGTGCTGGTCGACAACCCCCGCGAGCTTGGGGCCGACCGCATAGCAGACGCCGTGGGGGCCTACGAGCGCTACGGGGGCCCAGCCATAGTGGTCGATTTCGGGACTGCAACGAATTTTGAGGTGGTGTCCGAAAAAGGAGAGTACGTCGGCGGCGTCCTTTTCCCTGGGCTTGAGGTGGCCCTTGGCGCCCTGGCCGAGCGCGCCGCCATGCTCCCCCGGGTCGATATTGCACGGCCGCGCGGCATATTGGGCAAAAATACAGTTGAGCAAATCCAGGCCGGGATTTTTTATGGTTATGGTGCGTTAGTCGAAGGCGTATGCGCCAAGCTGAAAGAGGAGGTGGGCCAAGCCACCGTGGTGGCAACGGGCGGGCTTGCCCCTACGGTGCTTGGCTCCTCGCCGGTGATCGACCACTACGAGCCTTGGCTCACTCTTTATGGCCTCCGCACAATTTATGGCCGCAACCGCGACGATGCCTGACAGCTTCCCTTACCGTGTCGAGGTGACGGCGCACGCTGGGGAGTTGCAGAGGCGTTTTTCGGCACTCCTTGCTGGGCAGGGCTCTGGAGACCAAGTCAGCGTCGCAGGGCGGGTGATGTTCCGCAGGGAGATGGGCAAGATTGCCTTTCTTACCCTCACAGAGTGGACTGGTTCGCTCCAGCTGTTTGCCGGGGCACAGTGGACTGAGCGCTTTGG
>JAMDDF010000114.1:8632-11990 GCA_023489205.1 Actinomycetota bacterium
GTGATTGGGTCGTCGCAAGTGGAGAGGTGGTGCGGACCAAGACCGGCGAGCTTTCGGTGCGCGTCGTGCGCTGGGAGCTGCTAGCTGAGGCTCGTCGCTCCTTTGGCGACAAATGGCATGGGATTGCTGACACCGACACGCGCTACCGGCAGCGCTACGCGGACATGTGGGCCAACCCTCGCGTACGCGAAGTCATGCTGATGCGAAGTAAGGCGGTTTCGGCCCTCCGGCGGTTCTTAGAAGACAAAGGTTTTGTCGAAGTCGAGACACCCGCGCTCCACACGGTGCCAGGCGGGGGGACAGCGAAGCCTTTTGTCACTCACCACAACGCCCTCGACATGGACCTCTACCTGCGCATAGCTTTGGAGCTTCACCTAAAGCGCCTCGTCGTTGGGGGTATGGAAAAGGTCTTCGAAGTGGGGCGCGTGTTCCGCAACGAGGGGCTTTCGCCACGGCACAACCCTGAGTTCACGATGCTGGAGCTTTACCAGGCCTACGCCGACTACAACGACATGATGGCGCTCACCGAGGAGATGGTCGCCCACGTAGCTACGCAGGTGACGGGGGGGACGGACCTCGTGTACGCGCGCCAGCTGCTAGCGCTCGGCCGCCCATGGCGCAAGGCCACCATGGTCGAACTGATCGCCGAGCACGCCGGGGTCGAGGTTTCCCTTGACATGACGCTGGGCGAGCTGCGCGATATAGCCAAGGCCCTCGATGTCCCCTTCGAGGACTTTTGGGGCCCTGGGAAGCTTGTGCTCGAGATCTACGAAAAGACGACCGAAGCGTACCTGTGGGGCCCGGTGTTCGTGATGGACTACCCCAAAGAGGTTTCCCCCCTAGCGCGCGACCACCGTTCCAAGCCGGGGTTCGTGGAGCGTTTTGAAGCCGTTGTGGCTGGTCGTGAGCTCGCGAACGCCTTTTCCGAGCTGAATGACCCTGACGAGCAGCGGGCCAACTTTGAGGCGCAGGCGAAGTTGCGCGCCGCGGGCGACGAGGAGGCGATGCCCGTAGACGACGACTACTTACGCGCGCTCGAGTACGGCCTACCACCGACGGGCGGCCTCGGCATGGGCATTGACCGGCTCGTGATGCTGCTGACCGGCTCGGAAGCGATCCGGGAGATCATCGCGTTCCCGACGCTCAGGCCTGAAGTCCCAGAACCGACCTAGGTGGCCCTCGACGCTAGCTGTCGGCGCGAGGCTCGGCGCGCCAGCACCAGGCCGGTCCTTGGCTCAGGGCAGGTCGTCTAAGAGGCGGTCCGCGAGGCCGGCCAGGGTCTTGCGCACCGCGGGCACGGCGGCGCCTGAGGGCGAGCAGGAGCCTTTGGGCGAGGGCATGGCCTCTAAAGAGCGGGCAGACTCGGCGGCCCAGCGCCTGCCTTCGGCGAGCGAGCTGGCCACGGCACCGGTCGACAAGATGATGCCGCGGGCTTTGTCGAGCTCGGGCGGCCCGAGGCTCCCGGTGAGCAGCGAGGCCAGCTCGGGCCCGGACTCGGGGTCGGCCAAAGCGCGGATCACAGGGAGGGTGTAGGTCCCCTCCAGGATGTCGTTGCCGGCCGGCTTGCCGAGCTCGGCATCAGTGCACAGCAGGTCACGCAGGTCGTCGTAGATCTGGTAAGCCATGCCGAAGGCTTGCCCGAAGCGCCCCAGGTACTCGACTTCCTCGGGCCCTGCCCCTGCGACCAGGCCGCCGATGCTCGCTGAAGCCCACATTAAAGAGGCCGTCTTCTTGGAGATGGAGTCGAAGTAAGAGTGCTCAGGGCGCTCTAGGGAGAACGCGTAGCGCAGCTGTGACATCTCGCCCTCGCAAAGCCGGCCGATCGCCCTTGCGAGGACGTGCACAACCTTGGTGCCGAGCCCGGCGGCGATCTCGGACGCCCGCGCGAGCAAGAAGTCCCCGGTCAGGATCGCCATTAGGTTCCCCCACCGAGCGTTGGCACTCGTGACCCCGCGCCGTGACCCCGCCTCGTCGATCACGTCGTCGTGGTAGAGAGAGCCCATGTGGACGAGCTCGACCGAAACGGCCCCTTCCACTACGGCGCTGCTAGCGCCCGCGCCAATAGCCGCCGCGGCCGCTACCAACAACGCGGGGCGCAACCTCTTCCCGCCCGCTCCGACGAGGTGGGAAGCCACTTCGGACAAGAGCGGCTCGGGCGAGGCGACAGCTTCGCGCAGGCCCGCTTCGACCTGGCCCAAGGTCTCGTCGAGGCCGGGAAGCAAAAGTAGCTCCCAGACGTTCATCACTTGACGATATGCGACGCGGCGCCACGAGCACGAACCAGCCTGGTGGTGCCCGCGCTGTAAGTGCACCCGCCAGGTAAAGTGGTGGTTGCGGAACCCGAACGGAAAGGGTACGGATGACTAGCACATGGAGCTTGCCAAACAGGGCTCAGGCCGGGGCGGCCGGTCCTGGTCGCTGTGGCCTGCCTCAAGTGCCGGGCCGTGGATCTGCGGAGGAGGCTGCGAAGGTTGTTTGAGCGCTTTACGGACCGGGCCCGACGGGTGCTAGTGCTGGCCCAAGAAGAGGCCCGCCTCTTAAACCACCATTTCATCGGTACTGAGCACATCTTGCTCGGTCTTATTCACGAGGGCGAGGGCGTGGCGGCAAAGGCGCTCGAGTCCCTTGGCATCAGCCTTGAGGCCGTGCGCGAAAAGGTGGAAGAGACCATCGGGCCTGCTGGTACCTCTACCACTGGGTCGCCGCCTTTCACACCTCGGGCCAAGAAGGTGCTTGAGCTGTCGCTCCGGGAAGCCCTTCAGCTCGGCCACAACTACATAGGCACAGAGCACATGCTCCTCGGGCTCGTCCGTGAAGGGGAGGGTGTGGCCGCCCAGGTTCTCGTGAGCCTGGGGGCTGACCTGCCTCGCGTGCGCCAGCAGGTTATCCAGCTCCTCTCTGGTTACCAGACGGGCGGGGGTCCTGAGAAGGCCCCGGCCGGGGCACCTGCCGGTGCCCAGGACGCGCCTGCAGGTAGCCCCGTGCTCGACCAGTTCGGTCGCAACCTGACCCAGCTCGCTCGGGAGCACAAGCTCGACCCTGTCATAGGGCGCGAGCGCGAGATCGAACGCGTGATGCAGGTCTTGTCGCGGCGCACCAAAAACAACCCCGTACTGATCGGCGAGCCTGGGGTGGGTAAAACGGCGATAGTCGAGGGGCTCTCTCAGCAGATCGTGTCTGGCGAGGTGCCCGAGACGCTTCGTGGCAAACAGCTCTACACCCTTGACCTGGGTGCGCTGGTAGCTGGGTCACGCTACCGGGGCGATTTCGAAGAACGCCTGAAGAAGGTCTTGAAGGAGATCCGCACCCGTGGGGACATCATTTTGTTCATAGACGAGCTGCACACCCTTGTGGGTGC
>JAMDDF010000021.1:0-4233 GCA_023489205.1 Actinomycetota bacterium
CAGAGTCGATTACCTGCCCAAGATCAAAGTCGAGGTCCTCTCCAGCGCCGAGATGGCCGACGAAGTAGTGGACGTCATTACCAAGGCTGCCAGGACCGGCAAGATCGGGGACGGCAAGATCTGGGTGACGGCCCTGGACTCGGTAACCCGGATCCGCACCGGCGAGACAGGGCCTGGCGCGATCTGAACTCCGAGGCAAGAAGGACACGATGGCTAGAGGAAAATTCCAGGCAAAAAAAGATGGAACCGGAGGCCTACCGGGGGAAGTTACACAAGTGAGGCTGGGTTCCCCCCCCGGAGCGGCCAGTGTTTGGCTGGGCGCTCCGACCCCCCCAAACAGTGCCTCCAAGCCCAGCACTGTAAGGGCCGGCAGCCAGGCGGGGCTGCCGGCCCTCGGCGTAGCGGTCATGTCCCCTTGGGGCTGGCGGATCCTTGCGGTATTCGCCATGGTCGCGACAGGCCTTTGCCTCACCTTCTTCGTGGACGGCAAGACCATGTTCGCCTCGCTATGGGTAGTGGTAAGCCTCGCCTGGGGCGGCTTTAGCTTCAAGTTGTGGCGCGAGCACCTCAGGTGGGACTCCTTGGCAAGCGACCTAACGGCGCCCACCAAGGAGGCGCCCACCAAGGAGGCGCCCACCAAGGAGTCGTCAGCTAAGCGCGCTGGCCTTGCCGGCGCACAGCCTCGGTAGCCGCAGCGATGGCTTCGGGGTCTCCAAGCCAGCGGCCACCGGCTTGGAGAGGGCGGAGGCCCTTGTCCAGCTCGTAGACGATCGGCACGCCAGTAGGGATTTCCAGCTTGGAGACAGTCTCGCCGTCCATCTGGTCGAGGTGCTTGATGAGCGCCCGGAGGCTGTTGCCGTGTGCGGCCACCAGCACGACCTTGCCAGCGAGCAGGTCGGGGGCGATCGCATCGTACCAGTACGGGAGCAGCCTCACGACCACATCTGCGAGGCACTCGGTCTTCGGCACGACCCCCGGCACGTACCTCGGGTCGGCTGAAACGTCATAAGAGCTACCCGCCTCCAGAGGCGGGGGCGGGACGTCGTAGCTGCGCCTCCACAACATGAACTGCTCGTTGCCGTAACGCTCCCGGGTCTCGGCCTTGTCGAGGCCAGTCAGGCCCCCGTAGTGGCGCTCGTTGAGCCTCCAATGACGGTAAACTGGGACCCACAAGCGCCCCATCTCCTCCTGGAGGATGTTGAGGGTACGTATCGCCCTGGTGAGCACGGACGTATAGGCAACGTCGGGCAGTAGGCCCTCTTCCGCCAAGAGGCGACCAGCCTGGTGAGCCTCTTGCTCACCCTGGTCGGAGAGGTCTACGTCCCACCACCCCGTGAAGCGGTTCTCTAGGTTCCATGCGCTTTGACCGTGGCGTACAAGCAGGAGTGTTGCCATGGGCTCAAGCTACAGCGGCGGGGCCGGGGGTTAGCGGGGCCCAAAGTCACAACCGCTCGTGACCAGGGGTTATGGTTGGACAGTAACTTTCTTGACACACAAGCACTCAACTTCGTCTATCATGATGCTTACGAGACCAGCTCCACACAACGGTCACAACCCCGGCCTGGGCGACGGCGCCCCGGCCCCCAAGGAGGCACAATGGCAAAGGCAGTAGGTATCGACCTCGGGACCACCAACTCGGTAGTCGCAGTCCTAGAAGGGGGCGAGCCCACCGTCATCCCCAACACCGAAGGGTCTCGCACCACACCTTCGGTCGTCGGGTTCTCCAAATCGGGCGAGGTGCTCGTTGGCGAGGTCGCCAAGCGCCAAGCCATCACCAACCCCGAGCGCACCATCCGCTCCGTGAAGCGCCACATGGGCGACAATTCGTGGCGAATCAACATCGATGGCAAGGGTTACTCGCCTCAGGAGATCTCCGCGCGCATCCTGCAAAAGCTAAAGCGCGACGCTGAGGGCTACCTCGGCACGACCATCACCCAGGCCGTGATAACCGTCCCCGCCTATTTCGACGACGCCCAGCGCACCGCCACCAAGGAGGCGGGACAGATCGCCGGCCTCGAGGTGCTCCGGATCATCAACGAGCCGACGGCCGCGGCGCTCGCATACGGCCTTGACAAGGAAGAGGAGCAGACAGTTCTCGTCTTCGACCTCGGCGGCGGCACCTTCGACGTCTCGATCCTCGAGATAAGCGAGGGGATCTTCCAGGTGAAGTCGACAAGCGGCAACACCCACCTTGGTGGCGACGACTGGGACCAACGCATCATTGACTGGCTCGTGAAGAGCTTCAAAGATACCGAGGGCGTCGACCTCGGGAACGACAAGATGGCCCTACAGCGCCTTCAAGAGGCGGCTGAGAAGGCCAAGATCGAGCTTTCCCAGGTGCAAGAGACCAACATCAACCTGCCCTTCATCACCGCTACGAGCGAGGGGCCCAAGCACCTCGACATGAAGCTGACCCGCGCCAAGTTCCAAGAGATGACGGCCGACTTGGTCGAGGCGTGCCGCGGCCCCTTCGACCAAGCTATAAAAGACGCCGGCCTGTCCAAGGACCAGATCAACCACGTCGTACTGGTAGGTGGCGCTACGAGGATGCCCGCGGTCCAAGACCTCGTGCGGAGCCTCACCGGCAAAGAGCCGCACAAGGGTGTCAACCCCGACGAGGTGGTTGCGGTCGGAGCCGCCATCCAAGCCGGTGTCTTGAAGGGCGAGGTAAAGGACATCTTGTTGCTCGACGTCACCCCGCTGTCCCTCGGCATCGAGACCAAGGGTGGCGTGATGACCAAGTTGATCGAGCGTAATACGACGATCCCGACCAAAAAGACCGAAGTTTTCACGACCGCCGACGACATGCAGCCCTCGGTCGAGATCCACGTGCTCCAAGGTGAGCGCGAGATGGCTATGTACAACAAGACGCTCGGGAAGTTCCAGCTGGTAGACCTGCCCCCAGCGCCCCGCGGCGTACCTCAAATCGAGGTCACCTTCGACATCGACGCCAACGGGATCGTGCACGTGTCAGCACGCGACAGGGCTACAGGCAAAGAGCAGTCGATGACCATCACAGGCCAGAGCGCCCTCTCCAAGGACGAGATCGACCGCATGGTGCGCGACGCCGAATCCCACGCGGCCGACGATAAAAGGCGCCGCGAGGAGGCCGAGATCCGCAACAACGCAGACTCCCTCGTGTACCAGACCGAAAAGATGCTAAAAGACCAGGCGAGCTCGTTTAGCGGAGCGGAGAAGGACCGCGTCGAGTCCGACCTAAAGGCATTGAAAGACACTCTCTCTGGCAGCGACACCGAAGCCATAAAGTCCGCCACCGAGCGGCTCGCGAGTGCCGTCCAAGATCTCGGCAAGCGGCTGTACGAAGCGGCCGCCTCGTCTAGCTCTTCCTCCGGCGACACCACTGCTGGCCCCTACACTGACGGCTCACCAAGCGGACCGTCGGCCGCGAACGCGCCCAACGACGAAGAAGTCGTCGACGCTGAGATCGTCGACGAAGGTGGGCAGAGCTCATGAACCCCGGTACCGAGCGATCCTCCTGGGCCGAGGTGCCCCAAGGCACAGAGCCGAGCGGCGACGGGGCCCAAGGCCTCCCCGACGAAGCTGGCGACGGGGAGGCCAGCCCCACGAGCGAGGGCAGCCCCACGAGCGAGGGCAGCCCCACGAGCGAGGGCAGCCCCACGAGCGAGGGCAGCCCCACGAGCGAGGGCAGCCCCACGAGCGAGGCTGTCCCGGCGCCCGAGGCCGACCTTGGTGCGCTCCTAGTCGATGTCGAGCGCCAACGCGACGACTACCTTGACGCGCTGCGCCGGCTCCAGGCCGAGTTCGACAACTACCGCAAGCGCATCGAGCGCCACCAGCGCGACGTCGTCGACAGCGCGGCCGCAACCATAGTGAAGGAACTCTTGCCCGTGTTGGACACGGCCGACCTGGCTCTCGCCCACGGCGCCGGCGAGGACGTGAAACAGGTCACGGGTGCCCTTTTCGACATACTTTCCAAACAAGGCTTGGAGCGCATCGACCCAGAAGGCCAGCCCTTTGACCCCGAGCGCCACGACGCCGTGGCCCATGAGCCCGTCGAGGGCGCCGATGCCCCCGAGCAGCCCGAGGTGAGCGAGGTCATGCGCGCCGGTTACCGCTGGAGGGGCCGCGTCCTACGACCGGCCATGGTGAAGGTTAGGGGCTAAATAAAATGGCACCACAGCGCGAGTGGCTCGAAAAGGACTACTACAAGGTCTTGGGTGTCTCCAAGGACGCCTCGGACAAGGACATCGC